>JAHELQ010000504.1 GCA_024644125.1 Candidatus Aminicenantota bacterium
TCAAAGACCAGGTAGGCACCATCTACAAAATCTTCTCCCACCAAACCCAATCCACCGCAACCACCCGCCACTACGACACCTTCGGCAACCTCCTCTCCCAAACAGGCCCCACCAAAGGCAACCTCGGCTTCCAATCCAAATACTACGACCAGGAATCTAATCATTGTTATTATTTCAATCGATACTATAAGCCTGAAATTGGGTGTTTTTCAACCCAAGATCCAATTGGCTTTTCTGGAAGTGACAATTTCTATAGTTTTGTTGGCAATGATCCGGTTAATAGCATTGATCCTTATGGACTCGCAAAGTTTAAGAATAATTGTAATCGTTCAGTTCCTTATAAGCCAGAAACAAACTGTGGAGACTGCCAAGAAAATAAAAAATATGAATGCCCTCCTGGAGCTACTTGCGATGTAGATGGAGTATATCCTCCTAATGGAGGCAATCCTATAAAGATTTGCGATGGGTGTGAATCAGAATGTAAAGATGGGAAACTTTATATTAGATGCAAGGGTATTATGTCTTTTATTTGTCAGCTAATTAGAGGAGGCCGGAAATCAGATAAGTGGCTATATCATAAAGCTCAGAAAAATTGGCCAAAACCTGAGGATCCTACGCTTCCTCCCTGTTCAACAAATAAATAAATTCTGAGGAGCTATATTATTATGAAGCTATATAAAAGGGTGTTGTCAATAGTTCTTGTTTTAATATTTACTTCATTCGTAGCAAGCATCGCATTATTTTTTTTCAATACAGATTTTCAGGAATTTATATTGTCGAATTTATATCGAGAAGAGACGATTTACGCAAAAGGTTATTCTCCAGAGCTGTGGAAAAGTATAAAGCTGGGAGACTCGCGGGAAAAAGTTCTAACTATCTTAGGTCAACCTCTTGATAAATTTTTAAACAAACGAGGCGAAGTAACGGCGTTTTATTATTCAAGCCAGGGCCCCAAAAACACGAATTATAGGGTTCGATTGATAATATTTGACGAGTCGGGAATAGTAATCGAAAAAAATAATTATTTTTATCTGGATTAACATGTGATAGTGTTAATCTCCATGCCTTAGGACTTCTTTGAATAGCCACGAAATATGCTTATTTTAAACATGATTTAGATAAAGCACTATTGTAAGCGTCTAACTACAAGCATTTTCCCTTCATCTCCATTTTGTGCCAAATTTTTTGTTTGAATCGAATGAAGAGTGAAATATGAAGTTAAACGCAAGTACAACAGACCGGCAAATTTATATTGCATGAATGAATGGACACAGCTCAAATACCAGGAGGTTTACTTTGTTTCGATTTTTAAGATTTGATTTCAGAAAATTCCCCACTATTCAATATTCTTCCCAAAGTATATGAACGTGTCGCTGAGCCGGTTGAAGATCAGGCTTTCTATTCTTTTGTCTTCCATTGCCTTTAATAATTGAATATATTGGGGCTGGTCCAACCGTCTTGCATTTTCAATCGCGGTGAACGCGTCGATGGCGTGCAAAAACATATTGCCTTCTCCTGAAATCAACCAGGAAACGTTTAGACGGTAGGTATTGTTCAAATACAGCATTGTCGGGAATGAGGGGAAAATAGTGCCGCTCTCGATCTGTGATAACGCCGATTGATGGATGCCCAATTGAATGGCGAGATCCTTTTGCGATATCGGGATGCTTTCACGCAATTGCCTTATACGTTTCCCAATGTCTTTTTTTAAAGTATTCTCGCTTTTTTCAGGGCTCATGAACTATTATTTTACCGTTATTTGTTAAAATGTCAATGTTTTGAAGTCGGCTACGATTTGTTTTCAGGCTTGTTGTATTTGGTAAAAACTTCGGCTTCCAACAGTCTGGCGAATATAAGTTTCTCGATGTCAGGGTGTTGCATCTGTTTGAGTAGATTGATATATCTTTCGTCCAGGTTTTCGCCTTTTCGTAGCATTGAAACGACATCGTGGTCCTGGATTTTCATTGTTCCGGCCCCGTTGATAAGCCAATTCGAACTTATATGATAGCGGTCCATCAGATAATTGAGGGCGGTGATTGAAGGAAACGTAATGCCGCTTTCGATTTGGGAAATAGAGGATTGATAGACATTTAGCTCAATTGCCAACTCTTTTTGGGATTTATTGATTTCTTCCCGCATCCTTTTAAAGCGTAGTCCAATTTCTTCCTTCAAACTGTTTTCATTGTTCCCTGTTTTCATCCTAAAAATATTTTACTGGTATACGGGAAAAAGTCAATATTGATGCATTGTTTGCCCTCATGAAAACTATAGAAGAATGACTTGTAGAGATCCGTTTCGCCGTTTGCGTGGAAAATATTTTTGTGCTAAACTTCCTTTTTAGTTAGCGGTATAGTTATATAAAGGAAACCAAGTGCACAGGGTAAAAATGTGTTTGCTAAATAATTTAGGAGGTTCAATCAAATGAAGAAATCGCTATTTTTTGTAATTCCGGTTCTTATTCTTGTTGGCGCCAGTCTCTACTCTGCGATGGTTCTAAATAACACCACCGCCGTCTTTCCAGATCCAGATAGTGGTGATGGGATTGCATTGGAGGTTTTTGGAGAAGGCAATCCTCAGATTGCCGGTTTGATGATCGATGGAGCCGCGAACTTCCTGAACTCCTATTCAGAGGCGATTCTATTATTGAAAGAATATGAAATCGGGTGTAAGGCCCCATTCAATTTCACTATCGCTCTGGCCAAGACAAACGCGGCTATCGAAAGCCTTGAAAGTGCGCACAATTACTACACCCAGGCAATATCGATTGGAGAAAAACTACAATATGTCGAGCTCAATCGAAATAAATTGCTTTCATATGACTACAATACCAGGACCGCCGCTGAAAAACTAAATGTTGAGATTTCAAGCGAGGTTACAGGATTTCTTAGCCAGGGGGATGTGATTGGGCTGTATCGCAGGAATATCGAGAGGGTCGATACGATATTATTGTTGCTGAAAAGCATTCATGAAAAGCTTGAAGCCGGAATCAAACCTGATGTGACTCAGTTTTGGACTGTTCTGCATAATTATTCGGAGACAGCGCTATTTGGAAACTACGCGACAATTTTGTCAAAAGCGGCTCTCAAATAAAGATCGGAAAAAAAGAACAGGGAATTGACATGTTTAATTTAGTAAAACTTGAATTTTTTAGAATTTTTTCAAATAAATGGATTGTCCTCTTTATTATCTCCTCACTCGTAATTTCACTGTATGTGGTTAATTCAGGATTGGAGGATTACAATAGCTTCAAGGAAGAGCAAAAGTCCTTTTCCATATACGAGGCCAATAAAACGAAGAAATATCTGACCTATGATCAATATGGTGGATATGGCTTCCGGGTGATATTTGAGCCTTCGGCGCAGTCCGCTCTATTTCAAAATCATGGAATTTTTGACCGAATCGAAAGCAATATCGATGTGCGAGAGGTGGTCAATCTTCACGATGTAAAGAAAGGGCGTTCCTTATTCAAATCCTCCAAAAACAAAGACTTTTCCGGCATTATCTACGTATTTTTCAGTCTGTTTTTCCTGTTACTCGGATCCACTACAGTCAGAAGCAAAAAATATCTCCGCGCCATGCTGACGTTGCGGGATATGATCCATTTGTTTGTTTACCGGCTCGTTTTCCTTGCGCTCACAGTTACGTTCATATTCCTTCTGAACCTTCTGTATCTCTACTTGAATGGAATCGCTTTCCCGGCAGATTCTTTTTCATTGGTTCTTTCATATTTTTGGTACGCTTTACTCTTTTTGACTTTTTTCTATACTTTAGGGTTTTTTATTTCCTCCATCACTCAGAAGCACAAAATTCATGTGGCGCTCATTGTGTGGTTTGTTCTAATTTTTGTTGTCCCCGAGCTAATCAATACCGCTTTATGGAAAGAAGCGCAAGATATACCCCCAACGGAGAAATTGAATTATACGAAGTTTGAGACCTTGCTGAACGCGGAGAGTAAATTCTATCCAAATACCAACGGGGGAGTGAACTTCAACAAGGATCCCAAAAAGGATTGGCGAGCGTTAGCGATACAGTTATGGGATGAAGTATACAGCGCGAACAAAGAGAGCGAACGGCAATTTCAAAGCTCCGTGGAAAAAGTGATCAGTAAAAACTATTCCTACTCATTGCTCTTTCCAACTAAATTTTATGAAGTAATGGCGGACGAAGTTTCCGGCAAGGGATTCAAAGGCTATTTAGAATTTTTAAAGTACACCAACCG
>JAHELQ010000505.1 GCA_024644125.1 Candidatus Aminicenantota bacterium
TTGTGGGGGCAAAAATACGGATTTCCAGTCTCGAACAACTCGCGCACAATTTTTTTCATCTCGTCGGGGAGTAATTTATGATTGACCTTGATGGCGCTTTTGCAAGCGATGGTGGCCAGCACATTGTCCTCGAACGCCGCTTCGTCATACTTTAGGTGAATGACCTCCAGAACAGCGTCTTTGATGTTCCGTTCGTTCAATATCTGGGGAAACTTTTTTACATCGAAGGCATTGCCGCTGAGAGGTAGAATCTCGAATCCCAATCGCTCCAAAACCTCCATTTTGCCGTCCTCCAACGCCGAAACCTCGGAGGGCGAGAGCTCGATGATGAGTGGAAAAAGCGGAGAGATCGATGGGATGGCATGCTCCTGGTAATTCTTCTTCAAGCGGTCATAATTGGCCCGTTCGTGCGCATTGTGTTGATCCACCACCAGAAGCTCTCCCTCTTTCTCGATTACGATGTAAGAATCTTTATATTGCCCCAGAAGCGAGAAATCTTCATCTCGGGAGAACGACGGCAACGTAGATTCGGAAAACAACGATTGTTGCCGGCCCGCCGAGGCCTCCTCCTGTTGGTGTTGGGCTCTGAGAGTCAATCCTCCATAAACGGGCGTATCCGGGCGACGATCCGTCCGGTTGGTAAAATCTACCGTCATCTCGACACGGTCTTCAAGGCCGAAGCTGCTATCGACGGCGAGTTTGAGGAAGCGGTAAATCCAACTGGTATCGCGAAATTTGATTTCCAGCTTCATGGGATGGATGTTGACATCGATATCAGCCGGCGGTATATCCAATAACAAAACCCCCACGGGACTTTGGTGCTTTTCCAGATAATGGTCGAAACTTCTGTTCAGGGATGCGATCAGGGTTTTTTCGCGGATCGGCCGCTTATTGACAAAAAAGAACTGGTACTTTTTGGAAGAGACACCGGAATTCAGTTTCGACACAAACCCAGTACAACCATAATTTTCCTCCTGGAAATCCACCGGTTGCAACCGGTCGAGAAAATCTTTCCCAAACACCTGGTACAAACGGTCCCGGAGGCCGGGAGTTTTTTGGTAACTGAATATCGTCCGGTTCTGATGCTCCAGCCTGAAGGAGATATTGTGATGGGCGAGCACCATCGGTTCTAGAAACGACACAATCTGGTTTAACTCGGTACGGTCACTTTTCAGGAACTTACGCCGTACCGGAAAATTGAAAAACAAATCCCTCACTTCCATGGAAGTACCCCGCTGGCACGCGATACCCTCCCGCTCCAGAACCTTGCCGCCTTCCAGATAACACAGGGTTCCATGCCCATCGTCGTTGGCGGACGTTTTCAATTCAATCTTCGCCACCTCCAGAATGGATGCTAGAGCCTCTCCTCTGAAGCCCAGAGTATAGAGACCGTCCAGATCGTTCAATTCCACCAATTTTGACGTGGAATGACGGCGGAAGGCCTTCTCGATATCATCCTCCGCGAACCCTTCGCCATTGTCGCAGACTCTGATGAGACGTTTCCCGCCATCGATCAGATCGATGGTTATCTCGTCCGCACCAGCGTCAACGGCATTCTCCACCAATTCCTTGACAACCGATAGCGGACGTTCCACCACTTCGCCGGCGGCGATTTTCCGATACACATCTGCTTTTAATTCTACTATCTTTCCCATGAAACCATTGTACCACATTACAATAGCCGGGCAAAAGCATTGCTCCCACTGCTAAATTGACAAATTTTCAAAAAGTAATATAATTCATATATGAAAGTGAACAAGGATACGGGAATCCTAGAAATTAGTAAGTTCGGCGAGGAGGTCTTAAAAGTAAAGGCCGCCGACTTAACAGTCATAGATGAACGCATCGCCCGCATGGTGGAATTGATGCGTCAAACCATGTACCTGGCAAACGGTGTCGGACTGGCGGCGCCCCAGATTGGTGAATCCCTCCAATTGGCGGTTGTGGACATTACACAGGGAGAAGATCCCGAAGCGTTCACAGTGCTGATCAATCCGCAGATCGACGAATCATTCGGTAGCGAGCCAGGCACAGAGGGGTGTCTCTCGATCCCGGGTTTTTCCATGGAGGTCAACCGCAGCACCGAGATCCGGGTCACAGCCATCGACCTGGACGGCAACGAATTGGAATACGATCTGGAAGGATTTGAAGCCAGAGTGTTTCAACATGAGATCGACCATCTGAACGGGTATCTGATAATAGACCGCGTTTCCCCCTTGAAGAGGCAGATGATCAAGAGGGAAATCAAGCGAATGGAACGGACAGGAAAGTGGTGAATGGCTAAGACGAGTATCGTCTTCTTCGGAACAGCCGGGATTTGCCTACCCTACCTGGAATTTTTGGTGGAGCGCTACGAGCTCCGGCTCATTGTCACGCAACCGGATGCCGTGGGAGGTAGACGGAAAAAAGTGATGATCCCCCCGGTCAAACAATTCGCCCTTGACCACAGCATCCCATTGATTCAACCGGACCGCCTGAAGTGCGGGGACGTGGCGGAAAAACTGACGGAGATCCAACCGGAAATCGGAGTGGTGATCGCATACGGGAAATTGATTCCCCGCAGCGTGTACACGATCCCCCGCTTCAACCTCGTCAATGTCCACTTCTCCCTGTTACCTCAATATCGAGGCGCGGCTCCGGTGCAACGGGCGTTGGAAAACGGCGAGACCTACACCGGAATCACCATATTCGAAATCGCTAAAAAACTGGACAGCGGAGATATCTGGGCGCAGAAAGAGTTCCCCATCCATGGAGACGATACCACCGAAGATCTATTCGACCGTCTGAGCCGCGAAGGCGCGCCATTTTTGGATGAAACGCTCGAACATATCATCGAGGGCGAGATCCAGAAGACTCCACAACAACATGACAAAGCCACGTTTGCTCCCCCCATCGAAAAAGGCGAGGGCAAAATCGATTGGCAACTGCCGGCGGAGCGGCTGTACAATAAATTTAGAGCATTCACTCCCTGGCCGGGACTGCACTTTCACATCGAGGAGGTGCAGATGAACGTTAAAACCCTGCGCCCCATGACTATCACCCCGGACACAGAAGTGTTGCTCGCGGGTAAACAACCGGGCGATGTCCTCGATATGGATAAACGAAGCCTGAAGGTATGCTGCGGGAACAGGACAGCTCTCGAGATTTTCGAAATGCAACCCCAATGCAAAAAACCGATGTCCCCTTACTGTTACTCCCTTGGCAATCCCATACCCCAAACGTTAAATTGAAGCACCTGCTCCAGGCTTACCACATCCTAACCGACTATTACAGCGATCCCAGCTTCAATTTAAAACTATTGGCGAACCGGTACCTGGCAAAAGAGGGAAGCCAGAATGCCGCCAATACCAGCCGAACAATCTATGGGATTATCCGCAAACAAAAACTATTGGAACATATCGTAGGCATCTTCTCCCGCATACCACCGCAAAAGATCGACCTCCCCACCCGGATTTTATTGAAGATCGGAATCTTCCTGATCCTCTATTCCGATGGATTTCCGGACTACGCCGTGGTCAACGAAGTGGTCTCGGCCGCGCCCCATAAATCGAAACGGTTTATCAACGGGATATTACGCAGCCTCAGCCGCCAAAAAGAAAAAACCCGCACCGCCATCGCAAATATTACCGACCCCGCCATCCGCCACTCCATCCATCCGGACCTGGTTCACCGCCTCGGCGAATTGGCAGGCGACAAAATGGAAGAAACCCTCGACTACCTGGACAGCGAACCTGTGTTCCACCTCAAACCAAACCTGGCTAAAATAGATTATCCAGGGCTTCGCAAACTATTGTCGGACAAAAACATCCCACACAGAGAAATACCTCTCTTCGAAAGTTTCGAAATCAAACACCCGGGCAAGGTAAAAGATCTGACGGCCGGGTATACCGCCTATTTCCAGAACACCTCGTCGCAGTTCATCGCGCTTTTGGCGGCGCACTCGGCCGAAGCTTCAGTCCTGGATTGTTGCGCGGCCCCAGGTAGTAAAACCGTCACTCTCAAACGTCAAAAACCGGAACTAAGGGTTACGGCCGCGGACATAAATATCGCCCGCCTACGCATGCTACTTCCTGTTATCCAGGAGAACCGGATGAACAATGTGTCTCTTTTGGCGATGGACGCATCCCGACCGGCGATCGAGAACCGGTTCGATCTGGTGATGGTGGATGCCCCGTGCAGTTCCGTGGGCACGATCCGCAAAAATCCCGACTTGA
>JAHELQ010000063.1 GCA_024644125.1 Candidatus Aminicenantota bacterium
TCACTGGAAATTTGAACAAGATGGTAAATATCCTCGACGGAAAAGTAGCCGAAGGCAAAGAAGTCAAATGTGCTGCGAAAGGAGATAGTTATTGCGCTGTTCTTATTAAAATAAAGTCCAAGGATTCTCCACATGTTGATTGGAAAGAGCTTGAAGGTCTTTGGACAGAACTTGACGCAAAATCAAAAGACTTAGTTCCTTAAAACTAGAATTAGTAAAATTAGTCTATCCTGATACGCACATAATCAATGCAGGGTAGACTACAAATTTTTTTATATAGGATAATTGCCAACTTTTTTTTCAAAAAAAATAATACCCATCTCTCAAGGCGTAATGGAAAATAATTCAAAAACTTTTCTACCCTCTCCTGAAGTATCTATCGCTGTCTAAGAGCTTTTTGAGTTTTCCCCCACCTCATAAGCTCTTCCAGAGCATTTCCAAGACAGAAATTTTTCTCCAGGAGAGGGTAAAAA
Organism: Candidatus Aminicenantota bacterium; assembly: GCA_024644125.1. Lineage (GTDB taxonomy): Bacteria > Acidobacteriota > Aminicenantia > UBA2199 > UBA2199 > JAHELQ01. The sequence continues at coordinate 474 of JAHELQ010000063.1, forward strand.
CTCTAAATGAGCTTTAATAATTCCTCGGTGGTCTTTTTCATCTCAAGAAATACAAGACCTAATTTTGCCTTCTCAGAAGCAATGGTGGTCAACACAGCCGACTCACCAACAAACGAAAGAATTACATACCCATCTTTCCCTTTTACAAATGTTTGCTCCAATTCTCCCCTATCTAGCTCTCTTGCAGCCCTTTCCCCCAAAGCAAGCATCGCGGCAGACATAGCACCCACTCTGTCCTCGTCGATATCTTGAGGCAATACCGATGCAATAATGAATCCGTCATCTGAAACAACTGCAGAAGCTTCAATATCAGAGGTTGAAGATTCCAAGTCTTTCAATACTTCAATAATCTTTTCAATTTTACTTGCCATTGCTTAAAACCTCCTATCTTTTTTGCATAATTGATTTATCATTTTTATTCAGTTTGTATGCCTGGTTTCTTCACGTTCATTCAATATTTTTTCAATGTCTCGAAGTGCGATATTTGTCAATCGCCTGTATGTCTTATAAGGAGGAACCACGACCGTTAAAACAAACTTGCGGCCTATTGCTTCAAATTCCCGGCAAACAAGTCTAAATTTGTCGTCATCTACCAGGGATACTTCATCCATTCTGTTAAAACCAATGAATCGTTGAGCTTTGGCTGAAACATCCTGTACAATTACTGAAATTGCAGAAATTACAACGTCATCGAATTCAGAAAATTTTGACGCCAGAGTAAAGCCCTCAAGAGTTGAAATGATAGATGCTTTGAATTCGCCTTCCTCATTAATTTTTTGCAATACGCTCTCAAGTTTTTCTTGGAGATAATTACTGGATTTAGAAGTGCATTCATTAGCCTTTTTATTCATGTTCAAATCCTCAACCTTTTTTTTTCTTGTAAATAAAAAAACAGCTACATATAGCTTCTATCATATCGACAAAAGAAAGTCAAATGTAAAAAATATAATTAAATTCATTCAAAAAAATGTAATTATGCGTAACAATTTGCAATATTGTTGTCAAATCAGCTTTTTCCCATGGAGAACCTTTTAAGTTCTCCATGGGGGAAAATTTTCCTTTAAAATTTTATTTTATATCAACCGGGAATGGTTTATGTTTTGGCCATGGACGTGGCTCATCTTTTATCTTTTGCAGCAAATACTCAATCGCTTTCATCAGTTGAGCATCATGCCCCCGGGCCATTTCCGCTGAATCGAGATCAATTTCGATATCCGGCACAACACCGACATTTTCAACAACCCATTCGCCTTTTTCACTGTAAATCCGGTAGTCAGGAGCGGTGATACCTCCACCATCGATTAAACCGATGAACATCGAAACACCAACTAATCCACCCCAGGTTCTCGTACCGATCACAGGTCCCATTTTCCGTTGCTGAAACTGGAAAGGAAGCTCATCACCGCCCGATCCAGCCTGACGGTTGGTCAAGCAAGCCATATGAGCCCTGGTCGCCATTGAAGGAGATGTTTGGTCGTGCGAGTACCGGCGCGTCCAATACGAATGAATTTTTTTATCCAGGCGTTGCAGGAATATATCGGGATCAAGACCTCCGCCATTGAAGCGCCCGTCGATAACCAGTCCTTTTTTCCGAACCTGGGAATAAAAATATTTGGGAAATTCCACCGAAGAGCCGAGATAAGTATCCGGCAAATGAATATACCCGATCATTCCATTCGATTCCTTCTCGCACACTTTCCGGTTATGCTCGACCCAATCCTGGTATCTCAAGATGTTTTCGCTACGAAGAGGCTTTACGACAAATTCCCGGGCACCCATAAGTTCTGGTTTGTCATTGACAAGAATTCTAACCTGATCATTTGCCAGGCCGATGAAATAGCTATAAATACTTTTATTTGCCTGAACATCTTTCCCATTGACTTTCAGCAAATAATCACCCTCTTTCACGTGAATTCCAGGTCCGGTTAGAGGAGGATTGATTTCCCTGGACCAATCGGGAACCCGCAAAATCTTTTTGAAGCGGTATCTGTTGGATGTCTTGTCGATTTCCCAATCGACTCCCAACATTCCGATAGCGATCTGTTCAGACTTTCTCTGCCGGTCTCCGCCGTAAATATATGTATGGGAGGTGTTCAATTCGCCTATTAACTCACCGATGATATACTGCACATCCTGCCTGCAGGATGCCAGAGCGACTAGATCGCCATATTTTTTCTTCAGAAGATTCCAATCCTGCCCTTGCATATTTGGTTCGTAATAGAAATCCCGCTCCAGACGCCAGGCTTCGTTGAAAATTTGCTTCCATTCGGAAATAGGATCAATGGTCATTGTCAAATGCCCGAGACTGACCGGTTCGCCTTTAGAGTCTTTGGCTGTGGATTTGATGATCCCGATAGTCTCATCCTTTTTATACACGATATGGGAACCATCGAACGATAGTTTATATCCATCGATTCCATTGATAACCGCTTGTTTTTTACGGTCTTCTAGAGAAAAAGCGTAAAGGTTGCGCGGACCTAATGCGCGAAATTCGAAGCGGTTATAATCTCCTTCATCGGAATCAAGAAAGAATACGTCCTTATCATTCATGGCCAGATTTCTATAATTTCCTCGGGGAAGAGGCAATGCTTCGATTCGCTCCGAGATACCTTCAAAATCAATCGTTACGTTCAAGGGAGCCGCACTGGAAGCGCCCGATGATTTTTTTGGCTTCACATCGCCGTTTTCTTCATCGCTTTGCGGAGGCAATAATGGTTTGCCATTTTTCTTTAGAGTCAAACTATAAACACCCGCCACTTTCTTGTAAACCATCTCCCACTCGAAATCACAGAATGTGGGATTGAACCTCCGATTGGACACGAACAAAAGATGCTCCCCATCCTTCGAAAATACAGGATTGAAATCATTAAAAATACCGTTACTGACGCAATGAATTTTTCCGGTATCCAATGCATAGATATACACTTTATACACCAGGTCCTCATCCAATTTAGAATAGGCGATAAAGCGGCTGTCGGGAGACCAGGCAAAATCATAGATTGGTTTCAAATCCTGTGAGACATCGATGTTCTCGTATTTAGCCCGATCGACAAGAGTGACTTTTTTCGTTTTTACATCCAAAAAGTAACATGCCAATGTTTGATCGGCGAATGCGATTTTTGAACTATCCGGCGACCAACGCAATGTGTGACGGTACCCATCTTTATTGGAGGTCAGAGTGACTGCCTCGCCCGTTCCAATTGGATCGACGATACAAATCTCATATTCGCCGGTTTTGTCCGAGATGTAGGCGATGGATTTGCCATCCGGCGACCAGGCCCCGTCTTTATCCCTGGCGCCTGAATCCATTGTCAGATTCCGGGTCGGACCATTTTCCTTAGGTACAGTGAAGATTTCTCCCCGGGCGGTGATAACCGCGCGTTTCCCTGTGGGTGAAAGATCAAAGCCGGATATCAGGTCATCCACTTTTTTCACATAGGGCCGGACTTCCGGTTGATCTACGCGAATCTCCACGGGAATCTGCTTGTTTTGGCCGGAGACTGTATCGAGAACCCAAAGCGAAGCACCAGCCTCGTAAACGATCTTATCCCCGCCCAGACTGGGGCGGCGGACATCATAATCAGCGTGATCGGTCATTTTTTTGGTGATTCCGGTGGCTAATTCATACGAAAATATATTCAATACCCGTTCGCGGTCCGAACTAAAATATATTTTCCCATCTCCCCACATCGGCATCCTGTCGGTCCCCTCAAAATTAGTGATATTTTTTTCCTTTTGGGTGGCAAAGTCATATACATAGATTTCCTGGGCCAAACCTCCCCTGTATCTTTTCCATGTTCTGAACTCGCGACTCACTTTGTTAAAAGCAATGCTGTCGCCATCCGGAGAAAAACTTCCATTGGCAGCTTCATGAAGGGCGATTCGTTCCAATCCAGAACCGTCTGGCGAAATCATGAACAATTGGCTGAAACGGTTATAACTTTCTCTATCGGAGCTAAAAACGATCTTGTTTTGCTTTGGGTGCCAACCTACCACCTGATCATATCCTGGATGAAACGTCAGCCGGGTGATATTTCCTCCATCGGCATTCATTACATAGATATCGGTATTTCCGTCATAATCGCCGGTAAACGCGATCCATTTCCCATCAGGTGAAAATTTGGGGAATCTCTCTTCGCCATCATGTATAGTCAAGCGTACGGCAACGCCGCCGTCGACATTGACCTTCCAGATATCCTCACCGCAAACAAACACGATAGTATCCCCATTAATATCAGGAAATCTCATCAAAGCCGTGTTTTTCACCAGCGGCTCCGCATTAAGATTTGGGATAGAAAAAATTAAAGTTAAAGAAATTACAAATACAAACGAAAAGAATCGTTTCACTTTTTCCAGACTCATGTTACCTCCTAAATTTGTATATCTTACCTTTTGGGATATGGGGGAGCGCCCGGAAATGTAAAAGGTTCATCCGAGATCTGCTTCAAAATAATCTCGATCGCTTTCTCCAATTGAGAATCTTTCCCCGCCATGACCGATGCCGGGTCGTTATCGATCAACACATCCGGATCGGCGCCGTGGTTCTCCACCCACCAGGTTCCTTCTTTCCCATAAAATCCATTGTTCGGTTGGTGGACAATACCATTGTCGATGGTCTGTTGCCCATTGATAATGCCAACCAATCCGCCCCAGGACGGTACACCCACGACTGTGCCAAGGTTGCGCGCTTTAAAATGTTGGACAAAAGCCTCTCCGTCGGAGCCATTGTCTTCGTTTGACACAACCACGAATTTTCCATTGGAGACCGACCCGGGATAACGGAAAGGCACCATCTCTTTGAGATTATTGTAGGCGACCATTTTCCGTTCCAATTTGTCGATCATGAAATATTCCGTCCAACCACCGGAATTCCTGCGAACATCGATTATAATTCCATCTTTATAACGGAATGCGCGCCAGAATTTATCGAATTCACCGATCCCGCCGGCTCCCATCGCGTTGATATGCATATACCCTACCCGGCCATTGGTGGCAGCCAGGACTTTGTTGATATTGCCGGTAAGCCAGTGGAAATACCGGAGATTGCGGTCACGCTTCACTGGTTCGATACGGTAACTTTTGGCGCCTTTCATGACAGGCAAACGATTCACGGTAAGTTTGACTTTTTGTCCCGGAACGACCTGCAGCAGTTTGAAGTAGTCATCGCCGGCTTTTAGTTGCACGTCGTTTATCGCCAACAAATAGTCGCCGTTTTTGACATCAATATCCGGCCGGCTGAGAGGAGCCTCCAAATCGAGATTGTGTTCGGTAGGACCATAAATTTGTTTGAAACGGTAGAGCCCGCTTTTCTGGTCAACCTCCAGATCTGCGCCTAACAAACCGGTGAAAACTTCCGACTGCTCCATCTCCAATGGTCCTCGATCTCCGCCTCCGATGTAGGCGTGCCCGACGGACAATTCCCCCACCATCTGGGACAACAACCAATTTAATTGCCGCCTCGAGGTCATATAAGGAATATATGAACGATACGTTTCACCAACTTTTTTCCAATCTTGCCCATGCATTCCCGCGTCATAAAAGAAATCCCGGTACCAGCGCCAGGTATCGGAAAAAACCTGGTTCCATTCCGCGGTATAATCGACTTCGTATACCATACCATCGAGATCGACCGGCTTCCCCAGTTTTTGATCCTTGAACAAAGAGGCGACAGAAGTGGCATAAATATCCGATTTGCTCTCCACCAGAATATGTTCGCCATTGGTGGACAAGGAGAAATTTCTTATCTTGTCGGCCAGTACGGCATCTTTTTTCGACGCCATATCAAAAATATGCAAATCCCACTTTGTGCTTCTTCCCGGTTCGAATATTTCTTCGTATTCGTTGTCGGTAAATTTCGGCACAGAACTAAACATCACTTTCCCGTTCCCAGCCTTCAAGAAAAAATAATTCCCCGCCGGAATAGGCAAAGGGAACGTCCGTTCCATTAATCCATCCAGATCTATTTTTATGGCGCCTGGAGTAGCGGTTTCCTTTTTTTCCTTCTCATCTACGTTCTCATCGAAGGGAGGTGCGTTTCCCGCTTGCAATTGAACGACCATCACCTGCTGCGGATTGGAAATTACATGATTGTCCTCATAGAAGTCCATCTGCACATCGAAATTACGGCTGGAAAGATAATACAGATACTTGCCGTTGGCGTCGAATACCGGATTGATGTTATCGAAAAATTCCCCGGTAACCGGATAACGTTTCGCGGTAGCGACATTATAGAGAAACACCTGGCTGTTCCGGTTGAATTGCACCAAACTATAACAAATCCACTGACTATCGGGCGACCAGTTGTAATCGCTGATTTTCCAGTAAAACTCATCGTTTTTCAACTGATTCGACGAATCCACCGTCACCAGGTTTCCTCCGGCCACATCCACCATAAAAATAGTGAAATCCTTGTTCCCGAACAAAATCTTTTTGCTGTCCGGCGACCAGAGTAGCTCGTAATTGGTGCGGTCCAACGAATTGGTAAGAGCTTTCCATTTTCCGCCATCGGCAGGCTGCGTGTACAATTGATATTCGCCGGATTTATCCGAGAAAAACGCCACCATTTTTCCATCAGGTGAAATTTGCGGATACCGTTCCCGGGTGCCGGGAGTTTTGCAAAGGTTCGCCGTTTCACCGGACTTGCCAGTCGAAACAGTGAACACATCTCCTCTGGCTTCAATGGCGATGGTTTTCCCGTCGTTCGATATAGTGGAATAGTGAATATATTTTTTGGGATTGATATACCGGTTCCTGGTCATCCAATGGTCGGATCCGGCCTGAATTGCCAATCTTCTATTTTGATTTTCCTTTAAATCAAATACGTTGATATAACCGTCCTGAATGTAAACCACCCGGTTCCCATCCGACTCCGGCCACATGACATCGAATGTGTCGTATGCGGTCAGGGCCCGGACCGATTTGTCCTCCAGGTCCTGAAAATACAAATTGGTGACACCGTTGCCGCGGTCCGAGGCAAACACCATATCATCGCCGTACCACATCGGATAACTATTTTTCCCAACGTAATCCGAAATCGCGGTAAACTGATTGGAAGTAAAATCGTACATCCAGATATCCTGGTGCTGTCCGCCTTTGTACCGTTTCCATTGATATTCAGGGTTTCCCTTTCGGCAATATAACAATTTAGATCCATCGGCAGAAAAGCTGCATAATACTCCACGATCAAGCGGCAAAGGATCGGGCGCCGACCCGTTCACCGAAACAAAATACAATTTGGGATCGCGGCGAATAAAAACCTCAAAATAGGAACTGAATACAATCTGTTTTCCATCCGGAGTCCATCCAAGAACATTCGCTCCACCAGGCACATAGGTCAATCGCCTGGGTTCGCCTCCCGCTGAAGGAATCACATACACACTTTCAGAACCGTCATACTGTCCCGAAAAGGCCACCAGATTTCCATCAGGAGAAAACCTGGGGGAGAATTCATTCCCCGGCGCATTCGTCAAACGTGTCGCCTTTCCACCCGTAGAATCCACAGTCCACAAATCCCCTTCATACGAAAAAACGATCGTTCCACCGTGAATATCGGGGAAACTCATGAACCTGGCCTCCTCTGCCCCAAACAAAATGGCGGTAGGGATCAAAAAGACCAAAACCAATAAATAAAACACCTTTTTCATCATAACTCCTTATATCTCTTTCGAAAACGTCTCATGCCTCGTTCCGGTAATTATATTTATATAATACGTTCCTTTAACGAAAAAAGATTGAAGAAATAATAAATTCTTCCCACCATCATGACGACCGCGCCTACTTCCAATATATACATTATAAATCAAAATCCCACGCTTTCCAACGGAATTTTTTACTAAAATAATAGCGGGAAAGGCGTAGCATTTGACTTTCTGTTCCGCACCCATTATAATGCTACCAAATGCGTTTTGTTCATAACTTATTCAGAACATGGCTTCAAACAAAACAAAAAATTGTCAACATTCCACTTCAAAGTAACAGATTTTGTCAATATTTCAGGGAATACCGGATGATAAAACCGTTATTAGTACCTGGTACAAAATTTGCTATGAAAAGAATATGATTCACAAAAAGGAGAATTTATAAATGGTTAAATCCAGGACCCTTATTATAATTTCAATCATTTTAATTCTAGGAGCGGCCGTCGCTTTGCAAGCCGATTCGATCAAGCTCTCGGAATCAAATGATTGCCAGTACCCATTTGTGTTGCCTTTCGGCAACGGAAAAATCATGGTGGCGTGGAACGAATGGTATAGCGGAGATTACAAGTTATTTTACCGCGTTTATTCAAATGGTAGTTGGTCTGCCAAAGCGCTGATTTTCAACGTGACTGAGCGATGCCAATGGCCGCAATTGGATATCGATTCGACCGGAACCATCCACATGATCTATATGCGTGGCATAGGAGCTTACCGGAAAGCCTATCATGGCCGTTACAGAGATGGGGTATGGACGGACGCAGGCCCGGTAAACCCCAACAGCAACCAGAATTCCACCTGGCCCCGCCTCACTATCGACGGCAGCGACTATCTCCATTCCGTATGGGGAGAAGACTGGCAACCGGATGCGCACGATAACGATATCCAGCACAGCTACAATACCGGAAGCGGCTGGAGCTCCCCGGTGTTCATCAATATCACCCGTCTAACCACATCCTACCATCCGGGGCTCGACGCCAAGGGTTCCAAACAATTCGCGGTGTGGCAGGACGGAGTCTCCCCCTATTACGATATCCGGGTTGCCGAGAGGCAGAACGGTGGTGGTTGGGCGTCTCCGGTCATCATTTATGAAAGGTACGGCAATTGGCCCAATATCGCCGCGGACAATTACGGCAATGTGCACGTCATCTGGAATCACCCCGACGGCAGTCTGTATTACAAAAACCGGCTCGCCGGCAATTGGAGCGGTATCAAAAAATTGAACAATGCCAAACGTGTCAGAAACTTCGCCTGGATCGAGGTAGACAACAGCAGCAACCTGTACGCCGCATGGCGCCAGGGGCCTGTCAGCGGTTGGGAAAATATCGCTTACGCCAAAGGCGACCGGTTCGGCACTTTCGCCACCCCCCAGATCATCGGCAAGGGACTGGTCTGCAAACATCCGGTCATCAAGCCCGACGACTTCACCAAAAACATCTATGTGGTGTGGTACGATGTTCTCACCAGCGTGTATCCTGATTCCGAGCACGGCCAGGTATGGTTCAATTCTGTAAATCCTCTGGGACAGGAATATTACGCCATCGCCGGAACAACCAAATCCTTCGTCAAAGGTGAACCGGGTGTTGACAGCGACATGGGTGTGGCTGTATTGTCTGCCAATTCCCTGAGAATCAAAGAGGCAACAAAACATCTCGGCGGAACCTTGAATGAAGAGGGCATATCGCTGACTCCCACCTACGACGGCGGGACAGTGGTGGGTGGCATGAGCTTGTCCTATACCAACGGCGGCAGCGATTTTTACATCTTCAAAGTGGGAGCCGACGGTGCAAAATTATGGGGCAAAAACTTCGGCGGAACCAACAACGAATGGGGCTGCATGGTACAGGAAACCTCGGATAAAGGTTTTATCATCTCAGGCATGGGCAATTCTTTCACCAATGGCGAGAACGACCTGCTGGCCTTCAAGCTGGACAGCGCGGGCAACAAAATCTGGCGAAACAACTTCGGCGGCCTGAACAACGAAGAGGGCGGTTATATCCAGCAAGTAAAAGACGGTGGCTATGTCCTCCTCGGCTATTCCAACACCTACACCAACGGCGGTTACGATTTCATCGTCTACCGTCTGGACAGCTCCGGCAATAAACTCTGGAGCAAAAACTACGGCGGAACCGCGGACGATAAAGGCATCTCCATCCGTCAAACAGCCGACGGCGGATTTATCATGATCGGCACCTCCGAGTCCTATACCGAAGGCGGCAAAGACATTCTGGTCTATAAATTGGACGCCAACGGCAATGTCACCTGGAAAAACAATTATGGTGGAACCCTCGACGATGAAGGATATTATATCGAACAAACCAGCGACGGAGGCTATATCCTGGTGGGGAACACTCTCTCGTTCACCAATGGCGGCCTCGATATCCTGGTCTTCAAAACCAGCTCGAACGGCACCAAGGAATGGCGCCAGAATTATGGAAGCACAGGAAACGAAGGCGGATATATGATCCGGCAAATTCAAGGCGGCGGGTATGTCATCATTGGAGTTACAGACACAGACACCAGAGGCGGCACAGACGCGGTAACCTACAAGCTCGACAGTAGCGGAAATGTCGCCTGGAAAAAAACATTGGGCGGAACCTACGACGAAAGCGCCTATTTTATCGAACCGATAATCAAATAATTACTAAATAATAATTCCGGCAAAAACCTAAAAGAGGATCTGGTGATTTTGGAAATTCAAAATCGCCGGGTCCTTTTTTTTTGGAAAAACAAACTATCCTCAAAAACGTAAGGCGAACGGTAACAAAAAGAAGAACAAAATCCACCATTTGGCCGAGGGGTACTCCCGCAAAGATTTCCATTGAATCAATCCGGCGGTACACAAGAGAAGCGCGAAAACCGCGATCCCAACAGCGATCATAGTCGCGCCGCCGGCGTCAAATTCCCCACCCGTAAGGTTTTTAACCCAAAAAAGAGGAACATCCACCAGAGCTTGATAATAGTCGAACAAAAAAAACACCTCGACAAAGTAGATGAATCCGGTCAGCATACCTGCGCCGAAACGGAGAGTCAATATAAGCAACATTATCAACGGCGCATAAAAATATAGCAGATGCGGCCACCGGAGATACGGACTGGCCGACACCGGCTTCTCGATGAAAGACAGCGAACCGCTCCTCGCCGGTAACACTCTCTGGAGTAAGAACCGTTCATATTGTTTTTCGTAATACTTACCCGAACACTCCTGCACCAGTAATCCGTAAGGGAAAAGTTTTGTGACCGACCGCCCCGGGCAACTATACACGATGAATCTCCCTAAATCCACCATACCCGGCGTTTCACGCCGGTTTTCAATTATAGATCCAATCGGTGTGGATAAATCGTAATAAGATATGACAGTGAGGGTATTTTTGCCAAAACCGCCGGTTTTTTCCAACTCCTCTTTAGCCTTCGCCTCACTGGAAAAACCAAGAAAGGAATACTGAATGCCGGAAAGAACAGGTTTGTTTTGCAATTCCAACCGGTTCATGTGCCAGCAAAAACCCAGATTCAAGATCCTGAGCATCGCCAACACAGCCACCAACCCCACGAGCGTCAATAGCGGGCGGCGGAGCTGAACTTTTTTTCGGTGAACACTCTGATTGTACATGGTAGGCATTGAAGAATACATCATATTCACATTAGTCTCCCTCAAATAAAGTGTAACGGCCCATGGCCGCTAACACTTTACTGCCTCAGTCGAGAAAAGTCAACAGATAACTTACCGGTCCGCCCACAAATAAGATGCGACAAAAGCGAGACGCGAGACATCCGCCAGCATATCTGGATTGATGCGGTAGATCGTGTCCCCGGTTTGATGATAATGAAGATGCGGGCCATTGGAATAAAAACTGGCGCAAGCGGCTCCTTTCAAAAAAAATGGCGCAAAATCAGAACTGCGTACGCCCACCCGCTTGATGACATGGGTTTGCTTCAACGTATTCACCCATTTATCCGCCTGCTGAATCACCTGCTTCAACGTTTCCGGTTTTTCAGTCACGGCGCAACCGGTACTGTCGCCCTCCCCCACCATGTCGAAATTGAACATGGAGTCCACTTTCTTAAATTGCGAGGGTACGTGATCAGCGAAAAAATTGGATCCCATCAAGCCCATCTCCTCGCCGCCGAACAATACGAATACCACCGACCGTTTGGGTTGAATATCCAATTGGGCAAACGCCTCGGCAATCTCCATCACCGCCGCGCTGCCGCTGGCGTTATCGTCGGCTCCTGCGAAATGGAACCCCGCATGCAATCCGCAATGATCGTAATGGCCGCCCAGCACGAGGCATTCATCCTTCAAAGAGGGATCGCTCCCTTCGACATAACCTACGACATTATAGCCGATACCTTTGGGATCATGCCGGGACACTACCCGGTAATCGATTTCACTCTTGAGATAGAAGGAATTGGGCCTCTGTTTGTCCAATAGTTCTTTTTTCAAAGTTTTGCTATCGAGGTTTTTCTCTTTGAGCAGTAAATCCGCCGATTTTTCATCGATAATGACCGGAGTGAAACCGGCGATAAAATCTCCATTGGGATTGGCGTCTGGGCTGGGATAAATGTAGATCACGCCCAACGCGCCTCTATCTTTGGCGGTCTTCATGCGGAAACGGTGATGATCGTATGTATCGTACCGATCGTCGGCCCGGTCGGGTTTGCCGCGGAAGCACACTACATACTTGCCCTTGACATCGATTCCTTCGTAATCGTCGTAGCCCAGATCCGGCGCGGAAATTCCCCATCCGGCAAATACGGCTTTTGCCCGGTGATGGCCGGAATCGCTGTAGAGAATAGGGAAAAATCCCTGCCCCAGACTCAGCGCTTGTTCTTTTAGAGTGCCGCCCTCTGCCGGTAAATAGAAGGTCATCTCGGCCTCTTCGACGACTGTGTAGGGCGAAGGGTAGGCTTGCAAATACCCATCGGTTTCATTCATCGGCTTCAAACCCCATTGCTTGAATTTGGACGCAGCCCAATTCGCGGCTTTTGTATATCCCTCATGGCCAGTCAAGCGGCCGGCGAATTCCTCCGACGAAATGGTCTTGCAATAATTGTAGGGATCCATTGGCTGAATGGAAGCCAACCCCTTCTGGATTTGCGAATCATCCGCCCCTTCCATCGAGAAAGGCGCGAATACCATATGGATAATGGCAAAACTAATACAGATATAGGTAAAACGCTTCATTTTTACACTCCTGTCGTGATTTTCACACAGTAATAGAAAGTTGTTCCGGCCATAAGACTGGATACGGAATTCCAATCCCAAAAGTTTAGTGAATCGGTTTTTCCGGAGCCGGCATGAAGCCCTCTTCGATGAAGGAGATAATCCCGAACAAGGCACCCCAGGAATGGAAACGGTCGCTGGAAAGGCGGCTATCGTCGCCGGTCCCGGTGATGGACGAATAATTCTCGCTGACATATCCTTTGCGGTTCCATTCATCCAGCAGCAACCGTAGGGATTTCTCCGCCAATCGACGCTGGGCGTCCCTAAAGCCATAATGACGCAGACTCAGATAGGTGAGAAAATTCAAAGGCGGCCAGATCGCCCCCTTCCAATACCGTTGCCGCAAAAAATCCGGATCATTGCGGGCGATGGAGGGAAGCATCCACTCACCATAAAACTCCCGGGGATCGAAAAAGTGTTCCATCATCGACTTCGCCTGTTTGGCCGAGGGAATCTTCGCCAACAACGGGTAAAACAGCGTGGGAGACAACCGGAAGGAAAACTCGCCGGTATCGGTCCGCCGGTTGAGATAAAAACCGGTTCCGTAATGCCACAACTCCCCCATTTTTTTTGCCAATCGCCGCGACCGTTCCTGCAATTCACGCCGCTCTCCCTTCCGGCCCAATATCCCCGCCATCTCCGCCAGAGCATTGCAATCGGCGATATATAGGGAGGTCAATCCCACATCCTGCAATTCGAGGGTATTCTTCTCCCGGTTGAACGGTACCCCTGTATACATGGGGGAATCATCCATGCCGGACTCGTAGCCGGCGGTTCGTTTGGTCCGGACAGCAGGCTCAGCGAACGGATTCTGCGCTTCGTGGGAACCGTAACTGAGCAACCCCTCGTTCAGCCTTTTCTTCACCCACCACCGGTTCCATCCCAGCAAATCGTCGAACGTCGCTTCGAGAAACCAACGCTCAGGGTATTTTTTGTAAATCTCCCGCACCATAAGCCCGCCCACCGGCGGTTGCGAACGGTCCCACGACTTGCTGCCGTTGCCGCGGTTGTCATTGGGAATGAAGCCCTCGTCGGTTTTGCCCCGCAAATGCTCGATCACGTTGGCGAAGGCCAGATCGCGACTTTCAAGCGCTGTCATGTAAGCGAGAAAAAAATTATCCCAGCCAAATAGACAATAACCGCCGTACTCCTCATTCCAGAGCCGGCCCACGGTGGAGACCACCCTGTCCCCTTTGGGCTCGTAAATAGTATTCCAGGCGATTCCCGCCTGCACCGCCAGATAAGCTCCGGATAATTCCCCAAATTGGGCGGCCCGGTTCACCAACTCCCCCTTGCGAAGATCCACAAGCGCCTTTATCTCCTCCAGGCTGCGAGATTTACCGGTGGAGATACCGATCGACTGTTCCGTGACAAAAAACGAAATATGAGGCGTTTTGACTGGAATATAAGGATCCGCTACATGAGGGGTTGTCACAAAGATTTTCACTTCCCGTCGCGGCAGTCTGGCCACCAAATGATCGCCGTTCCGCTCCAACAAACCGGGCCGGTTCCACAACATCCCCGTCTCCGCAATCAATTTCACCGGCGAGGAAGGCTTCTTCGCGGGAGTGACCAATAAAACCAGATCTTCTCCATCTGTGGCCGACTCCACCCGGGCTATGAGTGTCTCCCAGGAAACATCGAGGCAGGTGTAACTCCCGTCATAAGCGTGAAAGCCGGGCCTCACCTCTTCGACGCCTTTCCCGCTGCGGCCGATCAACGCTTCGCCGAGATATTTCTCCTCCAACCAGTAATGCTGTTTGAACGCCAAATTGATAGCGAAGCCTTCCGGCAGCAAAACGTGTTGCAAGACACTGCGGGTGTTCCAGGTATTCCAGCCCCGGACCAACCGGCTTTTTATCTCACGGTATTCGGCACAATCACCCTGGGAAACCGCCGATGAAAGGCTGCCGATGCCCAATACGAACATCATTGCCAATGAAACGATCACACATCTTTTTCTCATACTTTCTCCTGGGCATCCAGTCAGTCTGAATAAATATCTGATATATCACCAAAAGTATTATAAAATATAATCTCCTCAATTTCAAGTGGACTCCCAGGAGCCAGGTTACAAAGCGTGTTTGGTAAAACCTGGTCATATATGGATAAATGGGAGTAAGATCAAAGACAATGCATCGAAGCATCTGCCGTGGAGTTATGGTCGTATGAAGAAAGAGATAAAAAGAATTCAATCTGAAATTTTGGCCGAGGCAGATCGCATCGACTCGGAAGAAGATAAAATCTATGGCGAAAACAAGAGTTATAGAGATTAAATTCCTGAGAGGAGGGCGAGGGGGCGAGGGGACAGGCGAAACAGGAGCAGGATGGCAGCAGGGAAGATCTACATCGGTAGCATCGATGGTTGCATGCGATGCCCGGTTCGGCTGCCGTTGCGAACAAATATGCAAAAATTTATAAGCCGGCATATAATCAATCTGTTCCCATTACTTCCCTCATCGCTCCATGCGCGTATCGGACGGACTGTCCTATGTCACCAACAATAATCAATGCGCCAGCCCCA
>JAHELQ010000506.1 GCA_024644125.1 Candidatus Aminicenantota bacterium
GCGCCGGGCGAATGAGGGAATAAAGCCCGGTCAAAAACCCGGGGAGCTTTAACATGCGCGCATCTTCGCTTGTAGGGGTACAGAGGAAATACAGGAGATAGCGCAGCCGTTTGAGGGGCGAATCAATGGCGCGCGTCATGGTGGCGAGAATGGCCAGATGATCGTCGTCATCTTTGTTGTCCAACGCGAGGGGGTTGTCGCCGGCGTTGGGATCCCGGAAGGCCGGTCGCCGGATGGGAAATTGCCGGTCGAGGGCTTCCCCGTATTCCTGGGGGATTGGGAAGCGGCTAATATCCTGAACCGTCGAGAGCATTGTCTCCAGAATGCGCAAACAACCGGTGCGATGCATCCTCTCCAAAATATACATCCAATCCAACGGCGCGCAACGGGCCATCAGATGGGCGCAATCGGCGATATGCTTGAGCGAGGTCCAGTTGTTGCGGGCCCCATGCAGCGCCAGAACGACGAGGGTGTCCTCCGGAGATAGGATGGGTACTTGCCGGTTGAATAACTCCAGGGTTTGGATCCTTTGCCACATGGCGGGAGGTATGGCGAAGAACGCGGGGCCCTGGATGAGGCGGGTATGGATATCCAGCACGATACGGGAATTGCGAAGCGTCAAATCGCGGCCGCTACGAGCCCACAGCGGAAGCATCCTCTCCAGTCCGTTGTCCAGGAGGGAAAACCCCGTCTTTTTCAAAAGTTGGTAAAGATCGAGGTATCGCTCCGGCGCCGTAAAAAAATCCAGGTCTGTGTATTGGCGCAGCGCGATGTCGCCATAGGCTTGCAGGGACAGGACCGGCCCTTTGAAGGGGATGACGGGGATGTCTTCTTGCTTGCACAACTCCAGAATCGATAGCAGTTGCCGGGCCGTTACCAGCGATTGCATAGCGAAGCCCTGCGCCTGTCTGCGCCACTCGCGCAGCTCCTCATCCGGGAGTCCCTCCTTCCAGGAAGGTTGATTGCCCAGGAATCGATTAACCAATGGAAATATCTCGAACTTCACCACCAATCTCCGGAGCCGCGGCCAGTCGATCTGCACGGGCAGGAGAGCGGGGATCGGATGCCCCTGTGCTCCGGTAGGCGTTATCGCTTCCAGCAGCAGCCGGTATTCGGGCGAGCGAGGGATTGTCGCGGCGATCATCTAGCGAGGCTCCCCTTCAGTCTGGCGGCGGAACAATTCGGCGTAGAAGCGGTCCTGCTTCAGCAATTGCCGGTGGGTCCCGTGCTCCACGACACGGCCGCCGTCCAGCACATAGATATAATCAGCCTTGTGAATGGCGGCGAAGCGGTGGCTGATGACAACCGCGCTTCTGCTGCCCAGCCACCGGCGAAACCGCGTGAACAATTCAGCCTCAGCCAATGGATCCAACGACGAAGTGGGCTCGTCCAGAATCACCAGATCCGCCTGTTTGAAAAACGTCCGGGCCAACGCCAGTTTTTGCCATTCCCCTTTGCTCAATTGCCGCCCTTCGTTGAACCAATAACCCAGGATAGTCTCGTAGCCGGCGGGCAGTTCTTGAATCAGAGGTTCCGCTCCCGAAAGAGTCGCGGCTTCGACGATCCGTTCTTCTGTGAGATCGCTCTCCGGATCCCCCAGCCAGATATTCTCGCCGGCGCTGAGGTTGTAATGGACAAAGTCCTGGAACATCACGGCCACGCGGCCGCGCCATTGGCGGGGATCCATCTCCCGAAGATCGATGCCTTCGGCCCGGACGGAGCCGGAGCAGGGATCATAGAATCGGCACAGGAGTTTGACCAATGTCGATTTTCCGGAGCCGTTCTTACCCACAATGCCCACCACTTGCCCGGGAGCGATGGCGATGTCGATATGCCGAAGCGCCGGTCGCTTCATGCGAGGATAACTGAAGCTTACGTCCCGAAGCTCGATTCGGAGTTTCTCCGACGGCGGCTTCAGCGGCTCCGGCGGCGGCAGAATTGTGGGCTTCAGCGCCAGAAAATCGTAAAAATGCGATAGAAAAAGATTGCTCTCGTAGAGATTGGTCATCCCTTTGAAGAAACCTTGCAAAAAGTGCAGCCCCCGTTGAAAACCCTGGAAATACATTACCATCCCGCCCAGAGTGAGAGCTCCGGCCACTGTTTGCGCGGCGATCAGGCCAAACGCGGCGAAGAGAGCCATGGTGGCGATGGCTTGCGCCGCCAATTCCGAGATGGCCCGGTGCCCCGCCAGCGACAATCTTCCTGTGCGCAATTGGGAGCGCAAGAACCGGAATTTGCGGATGAACAGGTCGCCGGTGTCGAAGAGCCGCACCTCTTTGGCGTGGGCGGCGTCTGTCATGATCCAATGATAATACCAGGCTCCCCGCTCCCGCTCCACCTGCTCCGCCTCGAAGCGAAACAATTTGCGGGAATAGACCAATCGTACCCAGGCTGCGGGGAAGGCGGCGATGACCAGGATCACACCCACCCACCAATCAAAGGCGAACAGGAGCACTACGATCCCTACGAGGGAAATCAGCGACCGGGCCGATTCCACCAGGCCGCCGACGATTTGCACCGGCCGGTTGGGCGCTTCTTGCTGCGCCCGTTGCAGAGTGTTGAAAAACGCGGGATCTTCGTAATAACCCAGATCGACGAGTGTTGATTTGCGGTGGATCACATCCGCCACAGCGTCGCTCACAATCATGCTTTGCCCCTCGCTCACCCACTCTGAGAGCAAGCGCGAACCCAGCATCGCCGCCGCCAGTCCAAAGGCGACGGCAATCCAGAAGATGACCGACCCGATCTCGCCATCGCCGCGTCGCGCCGCCTCTGCCACCGTGTCCACGATCTGTTTCATCACCAATAGGGCGCAGAGGGGCAGAATCCCTTCCACGATTACCACCGCTACATTGGCGGTCGTCCAGCCGGGGGCGTTTTGCCAGACCAGAGCCCACGCTCCTTTGATGTTCAGGGCGGTTTTGAGTTTGATCAGAAGATTCTTTTTTTGATGATTGTTTGCCATTTATGATTGCAACTCCAATGTCAAGACGATGCGGCGGCGCCCCAACAGCTTCTTTTCTTCGAGCAATTCCTCTTCCAGCGACGGAATCTCGGTTCGGCGGAAATGAAGGCCGCGATAAAGGGCGACTGCCGGAAGATTTTCCTCCCAGACCAGAAGCGACAGCTCCGACGCCGCCTCGTAGTGGCTCTGTTGAATCACTCGCCGGGTCAAGAGCGCGCCGACCCCCAATCCCCGGTAGCGCGGCCAGACATAGAGTCCCATGAGCCAGTGCCCTGCGAACGGGCCTTCGCCAATTGGATAGCGGACCAATTGCACCACGCCGAGGATACGCCGCTTGCGCACCGCGATGAAATTGGTGGCGAAAGGACGGTCGTCGAAATAGGCGCCGGGGGTGTGGGCGGTTAGGTCGTCGAGGATGTTCTTCATATCCCCGATGTCCGCTTCGATCACCTCGACGCCGGATACCAGCCGGCGACGGATCAGGCGGACGGGTTTCAGATAGGGTAACCGCTGAAGTAGGGATCGTAGCTTGTATGGTAATTTTATTTTCATGGTCGGCCGATTTTCGCGAGGGATTCATCCCGCAAACGGCGGGCGCGACTCCGGGCTGTGGCGCAGAAATAATCGCTGAAGCCGTCGAGATTGCCATCTTCCAGATAGGCGTGGGCCGGGCACCAGTGGCAGAGGTTTATTTTGTCGCAACGGCCGCAGGTTTCAAGGAAGTGGGGATCGCGGGATTGGGAAGCCAGGATCGTCGCCTTCATGCTGGCTAGCGCATCTTCCAGGCTAACGAAGCGGGAGTCGTGGCGGAAGTCCGGGTGTTGGAGCGCCGAGCAGGGGCGCAAGAACCCATCATGGCTCAGGACAAATTGATCCGTCGCCGCAGTGCAATGGAAGAGTCGCGGATCGCCCGCATCCCGGGTCGATGGCTTGATCAACAGATGGCAGGATGCGTCGAGGGCGCTTCGGCGGTCTGGATCCAGGAGGTCGAGCTCCGCGATTTCCTCCGGTGTCAACCGTTCCGATATGATCTGCCGGTTCAGATTCGAGTCGCGGTCAAGGCGAAGGTGAAGCAAAGGGTCGAAGCGGAAGGGGCCGGATGAGTGGGTGCGGCAGAAGGCGGCGATATCGGCAAATTCATGGATGTTGGAGCGTAAGGCCACGGTCTTGAGGTTGAATGGGAGCTGATGCTCTTTTAATAATTCGACGCCGCGGATAAACGTTCGAAACGAGCC
>JAHELQ010000064.1 GCA_024644125.1 Candidatus Aminicenantota bacterium
CATTGGGGAAAGTGTATACATTCGGTCCGACCTTCCGGGCGGAAAAATCCAAGACGCGCCGCCACCTGACCGAGTTCTGGATGATGGAACCGGAATGGGCATTCGCCGAATTGAATGATGTGATCTTGCTAGCGCAGAACCTGTTGGTTTATGTGGTAGGCCGGGTATTGGAAACGCGGCAGGAAGAGTTGAAAGTTCTGGAGCGGGATACCAAAATGTTGGAGGCGATCCAGGCTCCGTTTCCCCGCATTACCTACGATGAGGCCTTCGAGATCCTGAAAGAGTCAGGGCAATCGGAAACACCGTATGGAGAGGATCTTGGCGGAACCGACGAAACGATCATCTCGGAGCGGTTCGACCGCCCGGTGGCGATCACTCATTATCCTGTGAATATCAAGGCCTTCTATATGCAGCCTGACGCCGCGAAACCGGATAAGGCGCTGTGTGTGGACATTATCGCTCCCGAAGGGTATGGCGAAATTGTCGGCGGCAGCCAGAGGATTCACGATCCTGAATTGTTGAAGAAACGAATCGACGAGCATGGTCTCTCGCAGGATGTGTTCAAGTGGTATATGGATCTGCGCCGTTATGGTTCGGTCCCCCATTCGGGATTTGGCCTGGGAATCGAGCGGACTGTCTCCTGGATTTGCAAACTTCCTCATATTCGGGAAACCATCCCGTTCCCCCGGATGCTTTACAATCTGTATCCTTGAGGCGTGAGCGGTATTAAACGGGGATCAGGCTTGGGACCGCCTGATCTTTTTTACCGCCTCCAACTGTTTGGGGATTAGATAGAGGTTGGCCAGAAGCCTGCCTATGGTGTAAGCCAGAGCGGCTGCCACCGCCCCAATCGCATTGAAATAGTAGATTGAAATCCACAAAACCAGCACGATTCCTGCCACCTCGATTGCGGTGGCTGTGGTGATGGGCGATGTGAAGGCGGCGCTCACTAGCGTCGATCGTTGAAACGAAATCAAGACTGTCAGCGCCGGTAGAAGCGTCATCACCTGGGCCGGGGCAAATGCGAACAGGGTTAATTCCGGCGACAGGCCGGATATATGGCGGAACCACACCGCCGCCAGGGGAGTGAACGTAATGAGTCCCAGACCGCCCACCACCAGGATGGCCATGATTATGGCGAAATTTCGCAGCGGAATGTAATCTTTCCCATTGTCGCCGATCAACGCGATGACCGCTTCCTGATACGACAAGCCCAGACTGCGGAACAAAAAAACCAGGGAATTGACAACCGGCAGCACTGCCAGCGACTCGATGGCGAACCGGCTTTTTCCCAGAAAAAACGTGACGAAGGGATGAACTCCCAGCGATAGGATAGATGTCAATGCGAGGGGAATATAGAATTTTGTGATATAGCTGTAGGTCAATGGTTGAGACGTATTGGGCGTTGTTTCCTCTTTCGCCAGCAATGCTCTGGTCGGTTTTATCGCCATCAAGCGCCCCGCGATCGCCTCTGCCGTGACTCCGGCCGAAAGAGCGGCCGCTCCAACGGTGGCGCCGTTTACCTTCACCAGGTATAGCGCTATTGCCGTCGTCGCCATACTAACCAGGCGAATGACAGTTCCGACCGCCACCAGGCGGGTGAGGCGGGACCTGATCAATATTCCCTGGTAAAAGCGGCGGAATCCAATGGCGGCCGGCCAGGGCAACAGAATGACCATGGCCGTATGGGTGAGGCGCACCACATGAGTAGGCAATCCGATGAGTTCTTCGGTCAAAAAATAGAACACCGGCGGTATTACCAAAAAAAGCATCAATATTGTGATCCCGCTATTTAATACATTGGTGAACCTTCGCATTTTCAGGTACGCGTCGCGATTCTTGACCAATGCGGTGGAGGCGCTCATTAACATAATAATGGGCGCTTCCATGATCAATGCGAGGGAATAGGCTACTCCATAGGCCGCAAGATTGAACTTCGCCTCGGCCAACCGCGCGATTATGGCGG
The DNA here is from genome assembly GCA_024644125.1 of Candidatus Aminicenantota bacterium. Taxonomy (GTDB): domain Bacteria; phylum Acidobacteriota; class Aminicenantia; order UBA2199; family UBA2199; genus JAHELQ01. The sequence goes on from JAHELQ010000064.1 coordinate 1,967, forward strand.
CCAGGAAAGGTCCTTCCACAGCCATCATCAACCATGTGGCGGCCAATGGCAGCCAGAATTTAAAGATATCCCTCGTTTTCATCACGCCCAAGCATACCACGACTGACGGGCCTGCGCAACACCGCTTGATTCGTCGCTTTAATTGAGGTATTGTTAAATCTGGAGTGCGTTATGGATTTAGAACATATAAGATTGAAGGCGATAGGCGTCGTGAAAAACGATGCCGCGGAGGTTCCACGGCATTGGACGGTTTCTGATTTGCGGGGGCAGTTGGTTCTCGACGCGGAATACGAAGGGGGGCTTAAAGATATTCGGCCTGGCATGAGGATTGTCGTCATATTTTTGTTTCACCGAAGTAGAGAGTATACGCCAGACCATTTGCGGCACAAACCACCCCATCATGACCAGGTGAAGGGTATTTTCAGTACCTGTTCGCCGGTGCGCCCCAATCCCATCGGCATGTCTGTCCTGACTGTGGAAAGCGTGGATGGGTCTGTGCTGGCAGTATCGGGTATCGATATGTTGGATGGGACGCCGGTATTGGATATTAAACCTTATATTGCCGCCACCTGAAGCTCGCCGCGTTATGCCTGCCTGGATTTGATCATCGTCGCGACGGTCCAGGAGCCCCATACCAAACCGGCCAGCATACTGACCGCCGCCAATAGGCGGACAAACGCCGCGATCGCGGTGTCGCTCTCCAGAAGGCCCAATCGCGAGAGCATGTAATTCCAGTCATGGATGATGGCGCCGATTCCGAATGGAGTTACCAATGGCAACGCCTGGGCGCGGGCATCGGCGATATATGTGGCAACGTCATAAAAATTGGTGGAAAGCCAGCAAAAGGAAATGGCAAGAGCGAAATAATCTTTTTGTTTGTAAAACATAAAAAATGAAACCACTGGCGCGATGCATTGCCAGAACGTTCCGCCGAGAATCATGACAAATTCTCCGAAAGGGCGGAAGATCAAATGGCCCAGTTCATGGATACCCAAATTGATCGGCTTGAACCAACTCTGGTACATTGGATCGCGCATGTGATTGACAAATACGAATAGAAAATATATCAGCAGCAATAGCCTTAAAGGCCAAAACCGGCCGCCGCACCATTCCCTCGCGTTTTCCAGAAATGAAGTGAAAAAATTATACTTGTAAAAGGATCTTTGTTCGCCGTTATGTGTCATATGAACTTTATAACCGATGCGCAAGGATATTTCAAGGGTGGCGGATTTCTGTAAAACGAGGTAGGCGCGCTTGTTGAAAATCATTTCTGTTTGGTTTAAAATAAATTCTCCTTAAAAGGAGAATTGGCCCGTGCAAAGAGGAAACTAACATGACTATTTCTGAAGATGTGCGTCATGCGCACCAATCGTTGTCAAAGACAAACCTGCGCTTTCTGGAGTACTGCCGCAACCATCCGGAGGCGACGAATCCTGCGGCGTTCCAGTCTCTTCTGGCTGCAGAAGGATTGCAAATCGATTTCAAAAAACTACACCCCTGGCCGACGTTTGTAAGCCGGGAGACGAACAAGGAGCTCCAGAAGGCCAGTACCGACGTGTTCGACCTAATTCGCTGTATCCCCGAACGCCTCTTCGGTAACGATCCCCAGGCGGTCAGCCGTTTTTACAATGTCAGCGCGCGGGAGGCGGAGTATTTTCTATTCGATACCAGCCAGTGGTTGATACAAAGCCAGGTGGGTCGGGGGGATTTTATTCTGAGTTCCAATGGGCTCAAATGTGTCGAGTATAATGTAGGCGGGCATATTGGCGGTTGGGATGCCAATTTCCTGGTGGGTAACTACCTCAAAATTCCCTTTATGCAACAGTTCTTCGAGAACCACAAGGTTACCATGAATTACCGGGATATCCTGGAGGATACCCTCGATCATTTGGTGGCCAGCCACCTACGCAAGTATCCTGGGCATTCAGGCCTCACGAATCTCGCAATCATTCTGCCCGGATTTGATGATTCTTCAGGGCCGGGGAAATTCCATTCGGCCTTCAACCACATTTATCACCGGTTTCTCGAAAAAAAATACCCACAGTGCCACGGCGATGTCTTCTTCACCGGTTTCCCCCTATTGACATACGATGATTCGTCGCCTCTATACAAAAAAAATCCGCTTCACATCATGCTGCAAATCGGCATGTTTCCCATACCGCTCGAGGCTTTGATTCTTTCCAAAATGGGGAAGCTCACGCTCCTGAATGGACCGATTTCCTGGATATTGTGCAACAAATTGAACCTGGTCGCCCTTTCGAAGCATGAGGAATCCACTCTGTTTTCGGATGAAGAGCGGGAGACCATTCGTAAATATATCCCCTGGACGCGGCAGATGTCCGATACCGAAACCCGCTTCAAGGGAGAATCCGTTCAATTGAAGGAATATTTGCCGGCTCACCGGGACGGATTCATCATGAAGCCCGCCGCTGAACTTGGCGGTGTCGGAGTTGTGGTGGGCAAAACCACTTCTCCTGAGGACTGGCAGGCGGCTGTAAATGCGAATATCGGCAAACCCGATTGGTTGGTTCAAGAATATGTCGAAGCCATGCCTTATATCTTTCCCCTGGAGGACGGCACGTGTGTCGAACATGCATCGGTATGGGGATTTTTTGTGTTTGGGTCCCAGTATGTGGGTGGTTTTTTGCGGATCATTCCCAAAATGAAAAATCAATTGGTGATCAATTATCACCTGGGCGCAAAAGAGAGTATTATTGTCGAGGTGGACGAATAGCGTTCGCCTTCGAACCGGCTTTATTTCTTCGATGTATCCGGATTGGAGATTCTGTATGAGGTAATGGTGTCGCCTATCTCCAGTTGATGCACAACCTCCATTCCACTCTCCACGATGCCGAAGATTGTATATCTGCCGTCCAAATGGGGTGTGGGGGAGTGAGTGATGAACCACTGGCTCCCTTCGGTATCTTTGCCGGAAGACGCCATGCCCACGTAACCTTCGCCATAATAAAGCGGTCCCAATTCCGAACGGATAATAAAATCCGGTCCGCCCCAGCCGTCTCCCCGCGGGCAACCGGCCTGGGCAACAAAGTTGGGGACAACGCGGTGGAATTTTATCCCTTTGTAGAAGCCTTTGCGGATCAAGCGCAGAAAGTTCGACACCGATGCCGGAGATTCGTTCACCAGGAGGCGAATGGTGATGGTACCCTTGTCGGTATTGATGATCACCAATTGCTGTTCGTGGATCGACGTCACGGCATCCCAGTCGATAGGATTGTTCATCGATTGGAGTTGCGGCGCTGCCCCGGTTTGGCCTGAAAGAAAATTGATTGTTTGCTGAAGCTCTCGATAGGCTTCCAGATCTCTGGGCAATTGGCAGCGCTTTAGTGCATCGTTCAGGAATTGGATGTTGGATTGGTTGTACTTATTTTTATAATTTGCTTTGGGATTCCGCAGAGCTGAAGCCGCCAGGCTAACCAGAGCGGAATCGCTCGATCCAACGGCCTTGATGAGAGCCTGCGCCAGTTGTTCCCTCATTGTTTCCGGGCAGTCGTCGAGAAGTTCAGTCAGGGCTTCCATTCCGTATGTCGCGACCACTTTATGGCGGGCCGAAAATGTCTGCTCGGCTATAAACGGCGCTTGTTCAGGATCTGAGCCGAGAGTTTTCAATAAAAAAGCCTTCTCATATGGATTGCCTGCCTTTTGAAATGCGAGCTGGATATATTCTGAAATTTGACGCTTTACGATAGCGTTTTTTAATGCGGCGGCCAGGAGGTTTGCCTTCACCCGCCAATTCCCCGGGGATTTTGCCAGGTTGAAGTAGAGCGCGGAATCTTCAATGGTTCCAAAGCGAACGAAATATTCCGACGCTTTGACCGCCACATGTGTATTATGGGATTCCAGTTGCCGTAGAATAGATTTTGCTACTGTTTCATACGGATATTGGGAAAGAGCCGCAATGCAATTGATTTTGATGCGGTAATCGACCGGTTGTTCCATCACCGACAAAAGGTATTCCCTTGCCTCGTCGAGCTTTGAGTTACCGATTGCCAGGACCAATTGCATGCGCAGCGACGCTTCATACTCCCTCATGTCAAGAGCGAGCAATGCAGGTAGGAAGCGGTCGATTTCCACTTTCTTGCTCCTGGCCAGAAAAGCGGCGGCATAGAGCCTGCACACGGAAGGCATATTAGGGTGAAGCAACGAAACCGCCTTGTCGATTCCCGCCGGAGAAACGATCTCCCGAAGTCCGAAACGGTACAATCCCATCGCCTGACCGATTAGAAGTTCGGGGTTGCAGGTGGGGAAATTCTGGATAGCCAGATTGCGAAGGCCCTTCTCGCTCCCGCATTTTCCCAGGGCCTCCAGAATGTATTGCTTTGCTCCGGGCGATTTTTCGATTTTCAAGAACGCCATTAGAGCGTTTTCCGAAAATTCATTTCCTGTTTGTCCCAATGCGTAGGCCGCGGCTTGCCGCACCGTTTGATCCGGATCGGAGAGCAATCTCTCCAGAGGAGCGACCGCTTCGGAATTCTGAACGCTGGCGAAGGCCAGTGCTGCGGCCCTACGGTATTTCGGGTCCGGGTCGCTAAAGAATGAAAGCAACCGCCTACTATCCCTGCGATCCTGGAATGTGTAGAGCGATTGGAGTTTTTTATCTTGAAAATTATTCGCTGGTATGAGATTTTTCTCTTCCAGAGTGGATTCATTCAAAAAATTGTTACTACAACATGTGAAAATCAGCATGGATAAAAGGGCAATTGAGCAGACAAATTTCATTTTATTTACCTCGGCAAGCTAAAGCGCTTGCATATACATTTCAAATTTTCCCGGGTCCGCCTCTTTCATTTGCTGCCGCCGGAACGCCACCTGGAACAAGTCATTGGTAGTGAGACGGGAAATCTCCGCCAGATACATCAACCGGAGAAACCTCTTTGCTTTGCCGTTCCGGTCCATTTCCTGCAACGGCCTGTCCCGCTCCAGCAATTCCTTGAGATGGGCCTCTGCGCAAGGGGTGTCGGTAACCACAGGTATCATCCGGGCCTTCCAGAGAGCGAAGGGTAACTCGAGCCAGGCATCGTCGTTATTTTGCAGTTTTTGTTGCAGCGTTTCCAGTTTCTTCTGGATGTCCTCTGGCGCTAAAAGTTCTTCGACACATAAGAGGGGGTCCTCGAACAAAGCCAAACTCATGGAGCGGCGGGCCATGCTTTTCACGCCTTTTTTAAAATGGGCGTAACCTTGCAACTGCCGCAATGAAGTTTTTTCTCCAATGTTCCGGCAATGAAGATCTACCGCCAGGATTGTCCGCTCGAAATCGCCGATCCGCAAAAATACATGAGCCGGATGTAGACCGGGGACAATATAATCTATATCATCCGGTCCCAGTTTTCCGGCGATTTCCCTCATGAAGCCCTCTTCGATGTCACCCAGATCGTCTTTGAGTAGAGCTAGTTCCCCGTTGTCCGGCAATGCCAGAGTCAGGTTAGCCAATTCACGAAGATTTCTGGTATCGATTTTTTGAACCTCACTCCGCAATGTTTTCAACGCGGTGGCTTTACCGCTCATATCTTTCCGGCCCGTCATTTTTTCCTGTAACTCAACTAACTTTTCATAAGCGGAGGCAAGCCGGAAATGGCGCAAATCTTTCTGATAACCAATTATCAGCAAATTGTGGTCGTCGAACAAACTCTGCTGCATCGGTGGAACTCCTGTCGCAAATCTGATCTAATCTCCAATTGTATCAATTTTTTCTCAAAAATGCGACTACTCCACAATCATTTTGTGGAAAAATGCTTAATATTTTATCTCTAAACGCTCGTATTGGCTCTTAGCAAATTGTGCACAAGTAAGTTATGTTTATACTTCCGGCCTTATGTCTTCAAGAGGCGATGGGGGGGGAGGTTTGAGAGGTGCGGGCGGAGATGAAGAGGTCGAGTTCGGTGGCCATTTCGGCGATTGCGTCGTGTGTCTGGAAGTCGTTCTGGATGATTTGGGCGTTTTGTTTATACGAGGGGGTACTGAGGATGGTTTGTATGGCTTTGCGGATTTGGTCCGGCGTGGGGGTCGCAGTTTTTAGATTGATTCCCGTGCCTGAGTAGCTGACTCTGGCGCAGACCTCCACCTTTTCTTCCGAGTTTCCCGCGACTATCATTGGCACACCCGTGGCGAACGCGTTGATAACGCCTCCATAACCGCCGTTGGTGATCATGATGTCGGCTTGAGGCAGGATTTGTGTGTACGGGATATAGGACTCTAGAATGACATTGGCTGGAAGCGATAATAGATCGATTTGTTCAAGTGGATGCCCTCCCGTTGTGGCGACGACTGTGACGTCAAGATTCTGGCAAGCCTGGAACGTGGGGATGAGTAATTTGTGAAAATCAGTGTTATCCAGAGTCCCCTGAGTGACAAAAATGATGGGCTTTCCGTTTTTCAATTGGTCCAGCCAGGGGAAATTCTGCACTTCTTGTGCTTTTGGCAAAAACGCGCCGACAAATTTGATATGCGGCGGTAAATCGCTGCGCGGATATTCCACCTTTTTTGTGGAACATTGGAAGAAGAGGCTGGTGGCATGATATACCTGGTCCAGCACAAAGTGTTCCAGCGGCGGAAGATCAACCTCGGCCCGGAGTTGGTTTATGTACTTTTGGGTATCTCTAAAAATGACATGGGGCACCAACCAATTTAATACGCCATTCCGGCTCTTGCCGATAACCGACGAACTGGGATGCAGGCCAAGGCCGAATGGAGCCGTGTCGGCGCTATTCAATACCAATGGGACTGTGCTGAACGCGACCCAGGGCAATTCATGTTTTTCCGCCAGCGGGACTGTGCCGGTGAATGATGGGTCGGAGAGTACCAATTCGGCCGGAAATTCGTCGAGAATGGCTTTCAGGTCAAGGTATTGTCCTTTCATCTGGTCAAAGAAGACATGTTCGATATAGTATTTTTGAGACTGGATGCCCTGGGTTTGTTTGATGCCGGGGAAATAGGTCTCCATATCCGTTTCATCGTAGTCCAGCGCTTTGTCGATCTGGGCAAACCGCGCACCGGTGGCTTCGATTTTTTCTTTGAATCTTTTCCCACTGTACCAGACGATATCGTGTCCGAGTCCAATGAGTTTCCTCGCGATAGGGAGCCCTGGATTCACGTGTCCGGAAAGTGGAACTGTGGCGATAAGAATTTTTGGCATGATAGCCTCCTTTTTTGGCTGAGAAATGTGACCGTTTTGTTATTTTAACAAACTATTATATGGATTTGCAATATGAAGTGATTGAAATTGAGTGTTTTTTCTTTACTTTGCGAGATTTTTTTTTTAAAATACTGTTGTTGTCTCATTTGTGATGACGTATCACCGGAGAATGAATGGCGCAAATTCGAAAAATCATTCACATCGATATGGATGCTTTTTACGCTGCGGTCGAGCAAAGGGACAATCCGGAATTAAGGGGAAAACCTGTGGTGGTGGGAGGAGATCCCAATAGCCGGGGCGTTGTGTCAACCTGTTCGTATGAGGCCCGGAAATTTGGAATTCATTCTGCCATGGCGGCGCGGCAGGCGTTTTTATTATGTCCTCACGCTATTTTTGTACGGCCCCGGTTTGTCGCGTACAAAGAGGCTTCGCGTCAGATCCGCGCCATTTTCCACGAATATACCGATCTGGTGGAGCCGTTGTCATTGGATGAAGCGTTTCTAGATGTGACTGAAAACAAAAAAGGCATTCAATCGGCTACGCGCATCGCCTGTGAGATCAAAAACCGGATTCGCCAGGTTACCGGATTGACTGCTTCCGCCGGCGTCTCCTACAATAAATTTCTGGCGAAGGTGGCGTCGGACATGGATAAACCAAATGGTCTGACGGTTGTTCCTCCCGGGCAGGGGGAGGAATTTGTCGCCAATTTGCCGATTCGGAAGTTCCATGGCGTGGGCACTGTCACTGAGGGAAAGATGCTGTCTCTTGGTATCAAGACGGGCGCCGACCTAAAAAAATGGACCGTGGAGGAATTAAACAGGCATTTTGGCAAAGCCGGCGCTCATTATTTCAATATCGCCCGAGGTATCGACGATCGTCCGGTCGAACCGTCCCGCGTTCGCAAGTCTGTGGGAAAGGAGGTGACCCTCGGGCGCGATATCTCCGACATCGGTCAGATGCTGGAGATTCTCGAGAACCTATCGGGGCGGGTGGCCGAGTATTTGCAAGGACACGGCGATAAGGGCTGCACAATCACTGTGAAAGTGAAATACCATGATTTCCGGCTCGTTACCCGCAGTATTACATTACCGGAGCCCATCGATTCCGTGGGCAAGATCATGGACGAAGTCCCCGAGCTCTTGAAAAAAACCGATGCAGGCAAGCGGAAGGTCCGGTTACTGGGTGTATCGGTTTCTAATTTAAAAGAAAAAGAGCAGGCTGACAGGCATTCTCCAATCCAACGCTACCTCCCATTCCCATAAAAAAAGTTTTTTCTGGCGACATTCTGTTAACCTCAGGGGGGGGATGTCCGTCTTAGGATATTAAAACCAGGTTTGAGGAGAATAGAACATGGATGTAAACGAAAATTTCATGATTATGGTAAATATGGGGATTGTATTCAGCTTTTTCACTTTCCTTGTCAAAACGTTCGTCGAGTGGAAAAAACTGCGTTACAAGAGTGAGTTCCATCACAAGTTGGTTGACCGGTTTGGCAATGTGGATGAATTGAGCCACTTTTTGCAGACCGATGCGGGCGATAGGTTTTTGAATTCCTTGACTATCGACGGCCTGGCTCCCAAGGAGAAATTGCTCGCCTCGGTGTCGAAGGGTGTTGTGCTGATTTTCCTTGGCGGCGCGTTGACAATTTTGGCTAACGTTTTTATAAAAGAGGCTCAGTTCTTTTATTTTTTCGGTATCATCGCCATCGCGCTGGGAATTGGATTCCTTGTCTCGATGATGATTTCCTTTCATTTAAGTAAAAAATGGGGTATTATCGGAAAGGAATAAGCCGGCCAGGTACCCATGTTTTATGCAGGACTACTTGATAGCCGGGTGTTCCGGGGAGTGAGGACGACGATTGAGCGCCTCGCCCCCGGGGCTGCCGTTTTGAAGCGAGACGAGACAAGCGAACAGATGGATACTCATGTGAAAATGAGCCGGCAGGAATCCTTCGATGGATTTTACCGGCAGCATGCCAAAACCCTATGGTTCTATATCTATAAAATTTGCGGCGATCCGGCGTTGGCCGACGATATATTCCAGGAGGCTTTTTTCCGGTATTTACGGGCTGAGCCGGCGGCGCTCGCCGAGAATCGACAAAAGGCTTATCTTTACAAAATAGCTTTCCGGTTGGTGGTGGATCATGCGCGGAAGAAAAAAGAGGATCGTTTCCCTGAGGGACTGGAACCTCATTTCGATCCGGGAGACAGCGCGTTTTTGAGCCTTGATTTGCAGCGAACATTCGAAGTCCTCAAACCGAATGAGAGAACGCTTCTATGGTTGGCGTTCGTCGAGGGTTATACCCACCGGGAGATTTCCGATATTATGGGGCTAAACGAAAAGAGCGTCAAAGTGATGCTTTTCCGGGTAAAGAAAAAATTTGCAGGTATCTTGAAAGTGAAAGGATATGGCGAGGGCAAAAATGAAAAACAATGAATGCCGGCTGGAGAGCCAGGTGTTGGCCGGGTTACGCGAAGGAGAATTGTCTGCCGGCCTAATGGCTCACGTAAAGCAGTGTCCGTTGTGCGCAGAAACAATGCGGTTGCACCTCTGGATGACAGAATTCAAAGAGGCGAATCCGATAGATATCGAGTTTCGGCTTCCGTCCTCCGGCGAGATTTGGGAAAAAGCCTTCAAGCAAGGGGTTTCCCGTCACTCCAAAGAACTTGAAAAGAAAGCGATGCTCCCTATCATGATTTTTCAGGCGTTTGCAGTCCTGGTAGCTGTAGCGGTAGTAGCCCTGTTCATGATTCCGAATCTTGGAACGATTGGGAATTACTTCCATTCCTGGTTCGGAGCCGGAAGTATCGGCGAAGGGATTGTAACGATTGTCCGTTCGGTGGCGCGCTCGTTTTCATATCTACTTGTTCCTCTTGGAATCGGAGTCTCTTCTCTATTGATTTCCGGCATCGCGCTGGCGCTACCGGCCAGGAAAGATTTTAACCGGTAGCTTTATTAGTTTAGTACGAAGACCGGTTCGCCCACAGAAAGTTTTTTCCCTGATTTTTCGTAGTTTGGCCGCGCTAGTTTTCCCGGCACAATCAACACAATCGTGGAACCCATTTCAAAGCGCCCCATTTCTTCCAATTGGTTGACGGGCTTTTCCTGGATCAATTCTTTCCAGAGGTTATCCTTTTTGTTTTGCACCAGATCATTCATCTTGATACTTCCGACAAAGGTGGCACCGACAGCAACCGCGTAAAGCGGAAGGCCGGCGATAAGGAACCTGAGGGTAATCCGTTCATTTTTTACAAACAAGCGGTCCACCAAATTGAGACCCATGGAATTGACAGGGTAGAGGCGGCCGCCGGTGTGGCAATGCGCCTGCAAGCTTCCGGTCGCAGGGTAATGAAAGCGGTGATAATCGGATGGCGACAGGTAAATCACAGCCACATGCCATTCCTGCGAAAAATCAAGATTTTCCGACAACAATTCCGATACCCGGTAGTACTTTCCTTTTATCTGTGTGGTTTTATCCCCGGTTATTGTTTCCAGTGTTTGCAGCACGCCGTCTGCCGGCGAAACAATATGACCGGGAACCGGCACCAAAGGTCGCGTGTCCGGGTCCAGGGGGCGTACGAAAAAATCCGCCAAACATCTATAATCGTCTTCGTTTCCCTGGTATGTGTGCATGTCGATATTGTATACTGATTTAAATATGTGAATGATACGTTTTGCCAGGAAGCGGGGGTGCTTGATACGGGTCAGTCTTCCGTAAAGACGGCTGAATACCGGCAGCGACAGAACAAATAAAAATGCCCGGATGATTTTGTTCATGATGAATTTATATCATACACCCATTGAATAGTCAATGTTATCGGCCGTTCTGATTTTGTTTTGCAATATAAAGATTGATTTTTGAGAAAAATAACTTTATATTGAATACAGAAAGGATCCTAAGGGTGGCTTGAGATGGATAAAACGCGCAATCTTTTTTTCATTGTTTTTTTACTCGTTTTCTCACGTTTAGTGGGACAGACCCCTTATGAATTTTTTTTCAAAATTTCCGGCGGCGCCAGGGGGAACATATTGCTGATCATTCCCTACCGGTTCTACTACGAAATATCGGCGGCCGTGGATTTTTCCGCCGCTTTTAGAGAGGATGGAAGTCTGCAATTCCAATTCGCCGATTTGCCCAAAGTGGGATATATGTTACGGACTACGGGCTATTCAGGAAAATCGATTGTTATTTTGACGGCTCATGACGACATGACGCGTCACCTTGCGGCGGCGAACCAGGTGCTGGCGGCTTTCAAAAAAGAGGCATCCGAGTATGCCCGGAGAGTCAAGCAGGCATTCAAACATCCATTCGACGTGATCTCTTACCACAATCCCGGAGCCGGTTTTTTACGCAGCGCCGACGGAATCCATCACAATATGTTTAATAACCTTGATCTGAAATATCTTGGCCACGCAAAGAATTTCGATGTCTATTTCAATGTTTTCAAAATTATGACGATTCTCCTGGGAGTTTACAACCACTCCTTTCTGCCGGCTGGCGAATCCGGGCAATGGTTGCGTAAGTCCGCAAAAGGGAGTGGGGGGCCGGCGGATGAAAAAGCATGGGAGAGCGGGGCCATCGATTTGTCCCGCTATCTCAATGAGGTCGCGAGAAACGCGTCGCGCATGGCTGAGCGGTATGCGAAATTAAAGCAGGAAAGGCCCTTCCGGTTGAAATACAATGTGTCGAAATGTTCATCCCCATGTGTCGAAATAACGGGTATCGCCAAACCCAACGCCATTATCAGCGGCGATCTCGCCATCACATCGTTTACTCGTAAGGTGAGGCTATCGAAGGATGAACTCCAATTGCTGGAAGACACCATCGAGATTGAAATACGTACTCCCCAGGGCAAAGGTGGCGTCGCTACGATGTCATTGATCAGAAAATAACGGAGCGGTAGATCTCCAGGTATTGGGCCGCGCTTGTTTCCCAGTCGAATTCGGCGGCTTTTTTCAAGCCGTTGAGGATGATCGAGTGATAGAGTTCCGGCTGTGTTTGGAAGATGGCGATAGCGTCGCGCATGCGTTTGACCAGCGCGAATTCCATATCTCCCGCCCATGGATTGCCCGCACGTTTTTCCGGGTGGTCGGCGGTTCCGGCGAACGACCGGATGTTATGGATCGTGTAGTGATCCGGGGCTTCTTTGAAGAGTAGACCCGAGACGTTGTCGTCGATTTGGTCTATCAATCCACCGGTGGCCCTGGCGATGGTGACCGTACCCGCAGCCATGTATTCGATCGCGGCTCCAAATGGTTCATATATCGACGGCATCAATCCAAAGGAGCTCCCCATTTGCAATTCCATGTATCCTTGCTCCATGCGCATTGGAAAGACTGTAACATTTCCCTTGCAATGCTCCGCCGTGCCGCGGAACATTGCAAGCGCCTGTTTGTCGCTGGAAGGGGGAGATAGCACAACCTTGATTTCATCCTTCCCAAAATGGGCGATGGCCCGCAACAGGACATCATAGCCTTTTTGACTGAAATCCAGGCGCCCGCTCATAACGAAGATAGGGATCTCATCCGGAAGATCGATAATGGAATTTTCCCGGTAGTTCAATTCTCCAAAACGCTGGGAAGGAAGGTATGAATCCAGGATATGTAGCAATTCTTGCCGCTTCTGTCTTTTGACGCGCTGGATATCGGACGCCGTGATGGAAGAGAGGTCTCTGTATTCCGGAGGGAACGGGATGAACATGCCGTTGTTGATGCCCGCGATCGTGGTTCGCTTGAAGATTTCCTGCAAATGCGGGGCAAAATGTTGGGTTTGCAGGATATCTTCGGAGAATTCTGTAGCAAAGTGCCGGCTGACGGTGCTCAATGGTCCGTCGCTCAGCGGCAGACCCAGTTGGAATGCGGTGATGCCGTCCCGGTTCGAGAATTCTCCGGCGATTCTAGCGGGATCGATGAACAGACGTTCGAGATCCTTTCGGGGAATAAAACAGTCGTATGGATTGTGAAGGGTTTGAACGCATGCGCAGGATGTGAGTTTCCCCGCGAGAATGGCTTCTTTGACAGTCAACGATGTCGCCGCGGTTTGCCATTCCTGGAGATGGAGAATCACATTCTCCCGCAAGTCCAACTCTTCCAACACAGAGGGGAGGGCCTTGCAAAAAAACAACGCGTTTTTCAGGATTTCACGCTCATTGGCTACAGGGTCGCCTTGAACATAAAGATACGGATCTCCATCGGGATTGTCCGCTTCGAAATAACCTTCCGCCCCGATAAAATATTCATTCTGGTGGCGCAAGAGAAATGCCTCGATCTCCCGCTTCCCAAAACGCACGCGAAGACGTTTGCCGGTGTCATCGAGGAGCTCCCGCTTCATGATCCGCGGATAAAATGGAGAAATGAGAATGGCCTTCTTTATCCCCGGCAAGGCGCCCAAATACGGAATGATCGCCTTTGTCACAGCAGCCAGGCCGCCGGCTTTGGCAAACCGGTTCTCAAATGAACAATACACAATATTTTCGAGCCGCATCCCTTTGAACGCCCCGGCAATACGAGCGATCTCATCCCCGCTAAAAAAACATGCCATCAAACTCCAATCCTTTCTCCAACTAGAATATATCATCGTTTACCTCATTACTATTTTTAGGCTAGATGGTCGTCAAGCCTTAATAACATTTTTATTATTCTGGATGTAGATGAAGATATCGATCGGGAGTTTTTTAAGGTATTTTTCCA
>JAHELQ010000507.1 GCA_024644125.1 Candidatus Aminicenantota bacterium
TTCGATCGGCCTTGCCATTGGGTGTGAGTGGGATGTGATCCAACACCATAAAATGGGCGGGAACCATGTATGCGGGCAGCCGTTTTGCGAGGGTTTCCTTCACCGCCTCCGCCAATGAGTTATCATCGACCGTGTGTCGTTCTCTCGGCACAATGTAAGCCGCCAGATATTTCCCCCCGCCGGAATCCTTGCGGTCTATGACTACGGCTTCGGATACCTGTGGGTGCGAAAGAAGAGCGCTCTCGATTTCTCCCAACTCGATACGGAAGCCGCGAATCTTGACTTGCGAATCGATTCTGCCCAGGAACTCGATATTCCCATCCGGCATATAACGGGCCAGGTCGCCGGTTCTGTACATCCGCTCTCCGCCGCGGAATGGATCCTGGCCAAACGCGGCGAATGTCCCTTCGGGATTGTTTAAATAACCGGAGGCGACATTTTCCCCTGCGATGCACAATTCGCCCGGCAATCCCACCGGTTGAAGGGCGTTTCCCCTCATAATATATGACCGGCTATTGGCCACCGGCTTTCCAACCACCACTTTTCCCGGACCGCAGGCGGCGGCCAGGGCATCGATGCTGGCTTCGGTGGGACCGTAATGATTGTGAAGATTGTATCCGAGACTGATGATCCGGTCCTTGAGCTCCCCGTCCAGACGATCACCTCCGCAGATCAATGCCCGGATGGAATCGATCTTCTGGCAATGTCCCAGAATTTCAGACAAGACAAGCGGTACGAATTGCGCAACAGTGGGGAGATATATCCTCAGCAAGGCGATAAACTCGTCCCGTCCGTATTTGGCGACGCTTTGCAGCACAATCAAAGCCGCCCCTCCTACCAACGAGGTGAACATCTCCTCCACCGATACATCAAACGCGATGTTCGTCGCCTGCAAAATCCGGTCGCCGACGGAAATGTCATAGAGACGGTTGAACCAGCAGACGGTGTTCACCAGGCCCCCGTGATGGACACCAACCCCTTTTGCCTTACCGGTGGAGCCGGAAGTGTAGATAACATAGGCGAGATCCGAAGGACGACCGGCGCAATCGAGGTCGAAGGACCGGTCATGTCTCCGTAATAGAAGCTCCAGGGCCGTTGTATCCACCCCTTCGAAAACGAAGGATGAATAGTCCTCCAGACCGGCAGTCACGAGCAATTCTGCGCCACAATCACTCAACATGTAACGAATGCGTTCGAAGGGGAGATCGTCTGCTAGCGGCAAATAAGCGCCTCCGGTTTTCAGTATCGCCAGGATGCCGGTGATCATGCCGATGCCCCGGCGACCCCCGATACCGACAATGACATCCGGTCCCGCGCCTTTCTCCTGAAGAGCGACGGCGCCGCGATCGGAATCCTCGGCCAATTTCCGGTATGTGATGCAACAATCCCGTTGAACCACCGCCACGGCGTCGGGAGAGCTTTCCGTTTGCCGTCCGATCAAACGGTGCGCTAATAGGAGCGACGGCAACGGCGCATCCGTGTTGTTGAACTCATCTAGAATCCGGCGCTTCTCGTCTTCTGACAGAAGACTGACGGCAGAGAGTGTCGATCGGGGAGTTTGAATCACCACGTCAACGATTTTTACAAAATAATCTGCGAATCGCCGGATGGTTCCGCTTTCGAATAACCGTGTGCAATACTCAAAAATAAAATAGAAATTCCCGCCCCCGTAGCCAGCGCTCAACGTCAAATCAAACTTAGAATCCCTGATCGCGCTGGCGCCGTCATTGTCCCGCATCCCATCCGCGGCCCGAAGTTCCCGATCGGTCGCATCCAGCATCGAGAACATCACATCGAATAACGGATTGCGGCTGGGATCACGTTCCAGAACCACCCGCTCTACCAGATCTTCAAACTGGTAATCCTGATTCTCGAAAGCCTGAACCGTCATCGCCTTGATTTCCCGCAAAAAACTCACGAACGGTTTATCGGCGTTGGGCGCCCCCCGCAGAACCAGAGTATTGACAAACATCCCGATGATATCCTTTAATTCCAGTTGACTGCGACCGGCAATGGGGATTCCCACGGCGATGTCTTCCTGTCCGCTCAATTTCCCCAACAATACATAAAACAATGCCAGCAGGACCATGAAGTATGTCGCATCGTGTTCCAGAGCCAATTGTTCGATGGATTCCGATTGCCGCCGGTCTAACTGGAAACGCACCACATCGCCCGCGAATGATTGAACCGGGGGTCTTGGAAAATCTTCCGGCAGGTTGAGCGCTGGAATCGATTCGCTGTATTGAGAGAGCCAGAACTTCTCCTGCGCCGCCAGTGCGCCGTCCGCTTTCTGCGCATTTTGCCACTCGGAAAAATCGCGATACTGGACCTCGAGCGGAGCTAACGAAGCCCCGTCGAGCAATGCGGCAAAGTCCCGTTCCATCACCCCTTGCGACACTCCGTCGCAAATGATGTGATGCATATCGGTCAACAATGCCCACCGCCCCTCCGGCAATTGTGCCAATCCTACCCTGAAAAGCGGCGGGCAGGAGAGATCGAATGGTTGAACAAAGGTTCTCATTGTCTCTCCAACGCGTACCCTCGTCGCCTCCAGGGATGGAGAATCGGACAAGTCGAAAGGCGTGATAGCCAGAGGCACATCTTCATGAATTCTCTGAACGGGAATTCCCCCGACGGATACAAAGGAGGTGCGCAGGGTTTCGTGCCGTTCCACCAGTTTCCCGGCCGCCAATTCAAGGCCCTCGACCGTGAAACCACTTCCCAGCAAAGATACTTTCGGCCTATTGTAGACCGTTCCTTTCGGCTCCATTTGCTGGAGTACATAGAGTCGCTTTTGAGCGGAAGACAGATTGTAGTGTTCTTTTTTTTCCACTGGCCGGACCGCCCGGTACGCGTCATTTTGAGCCGACCGGATATTTTCCGCGAGGGACGCGACTGTAGGCCGCTGAAAAATAGTAGTTAGAGGAATGCGAACGGAAAATTCCCGTTGAATGTTGGCCGCCAGGACAGTGGCTTTCAACGATTGACCACCCAGGGCAAAGAAATTCGCGCCGGTACCGATCACAGATGAATCTATGCCCAGAATGTCCGACCAGATCTTCACCAGTTTTTCTTCAGTCTCATCGCGGGGGGCCAGGTAATCCTCTCCCGCCTCCACCCGCGGTAGCGGCAATGCCCGGCGATCCACTTTGCCGTTGGCATTCAAAGGCAATTGTTCCATAAATACAAAAAAAGCGGGGATCATATAAGACGGCAAAGTGGCGGATAAATAATTCGTCAATTCTTCTTCAAACAAACTCCCCCGAAGAGCGGCCTCCTCTGGAACGACATATGCAGCAATATATTTATTGTGAGGTTCGTCACCCAACACCGCGACAACTGAATCGTTCACCGCAGGATATTCCGCCAACCGCTTCTCGATTTCCCCCAATTCGATCCGGTAACCCCGGATTTTCACCTGATGATCCACCCTTCCCAAAAACTCCACCATGCCGCCGGCGCTAAAACGGGCCAAATCACCGGTGCGATACACCCGTTGCCCTTCCATCACAATATCTTCCAGAAATTTTTCACCGGTGGTTTCCGGCCGGTTCAAATAACCCCTGGCCAATCCGTCTCCGGCGATATAGAGTTCTCCGGGAAATCCCGTGGGCCGTAATTTTTGCCGACGGTCCAGGATATAGACACGGGTATTGGCGATCGGCTTTCCGATGGTGGGCTGCTGTCGGTATGCTTCGATATCATCAAATTCTATGTACCGAGCGATGCATCCGATGGTGGCTTCGGTGGGGCCGTAATGATTCATGAACCTGATGTGGGGACATACCCTGTGCGCGACTTCCACATCTTTGACCACAATCGCCTCCCCTCCCAACACAATCAGACGCAAGCCAGCGCATGAACGTGCGGAAAAGAGCCTCGATCCGGTAATCACGTTGAACATGCTGGGGGTCATTTTCAAATAGGTGATGCCATGATTCGCCACATAGTCCAGTAACACATCCGGCTCCATATAATCGTCCCGGGGCAGGATATGGAGGGAACCGCCGGCGAGAAGGGAGGGATAGAGAGCCGTGTAACCAAGATCGAAGGCAAACGAGGAGACCAGCATCGCCCTGTCGGTATCGTTCACTCCGGCGAAACGGATGAACCAGGTCGCGTAGTTGACCAGGTTTTTGTGCTCCAATTGCACGCCTTTCGGTTTTCCAGTTGTGCCG
>JAHELQ010000508.1 GCA_024644125.1 Candidatus Aminicenantota bacterium
TAATATAATCAAAAAAAACTGGGGAGGAAAGTATGAAATGCAATCTAGGAAAAGCTGATAGGATTATTCGTTTTATTTTGGGCTCGGTGATTATCGGCCTGGGAATTTATTTCAAGTCCTGGTTTGGACTTATTGGGGGAGTCTTGCTGATCACATCGTTGGTTGGTTGGTGTCCGATCTATGCTCCATTTAAATTTTCCACCAGGCCCAGGTGACATCAAACTTACAAATAATCGCTTTCCCGTTGAATTTTTTTGCAACTAATTTATTATTTTATTAATGGGGGAATAAAATGAGACAAAGGCTCGAAGAAAGAGTTTCGAAACGCTTGATGGTTAGCTTTGGCGATGCCGGATTCGATCTTGTGGGGATTACCAACAATATTTCCAAAGGAGGTCTTTTTGTGGAAACCCACAAACCGGTTTTGTCCAATCGTGAGATCAATATGCGGATCGCTTCATCCAGGAATGTGTTCACGATCAAAGGGGAGGTTCGTTGGCTCAAGGAAGCGGTTGAAGAATCGAATGATGATTCCAATGGCGGCATGGGTATCAAGATTCTTGAGGCGCCGATAGAATACTTCAATTATGTGGAGTATTCCAAATATGATGGCCTGTCTTAAAATAACGTAAGCGCCCGGGGTATTTAGTCGGGCAGGGGGGGGAACAGTTTTTTTATTCTGGAAATGCCATTGGGAATTGATTTTATGATTTTCCTGTTCAACTACTTCTAAAGCTCCCCATTCATGTCAAACGAATACTTTGATCTAAAATGAGGATGGGCTGTCGGGGGGCGCGGATTGAGAGTGTGGTGTAGCAGTTTTAGTAAATCTTATCGCGGATTTTGGAACATGATTCGCGGTTTGATTGGCGGGTATCGCGGTTTGTCATTGGCGTGGCGCGATACGCACAGCGCGGGGCGTATCATTCACGCCCTGTGGTGCATCATCCACACCTTGTGGCGTTTCACATCAAATCGGTGGAGCGAAGCGCCTTTCGGGTGAACCGAATCGGCCTTCGCGAACGGGCTACATAAACATGCCGCCGAAAAAATATCGAGGGGCATCTCACCGTGGGTGCCCGCTCTCGATCCCGCCATCCGCGGTTTACCGGGCGGATGCAAGGCAGGTTCTAATATTGCCGTTCAACGAAAGATCACGCGTCTCTCCGTGGCGATACAGTGACCGCCCCCTACATGTAGGTCCTCTAGCCGCAGATCCTCATCCGACATTGAAGAATGGGATAATCCTCGTCATCGATCGACGATGAGCTTCCTCTCCAGGCGTTTCACATTGATCGTACAACGCATCGAATCCGAACGGATCTTCGTGGATTCGATAGGACAGGTCGATTTTACCATCTATTCCTTCATGTCAAACGAAAATATTGACAAAAAACGAGTTAGAGGGGAAGGTGTGGTTTGTTAGGCGTTTACGAAATAACATTCGGACTGGACTTTTATTGATTAATTGACCTGAATATTTGCTTTTTAGGTCGTTTTATTATATATTATCAGGTATTATTTATAATGTGTTAGTTATAAGCGAAATACTATATCAATTAATATTTTGCCTGGCCATGAATCGCAGCAAATGGAAATTGATGATGGAACAATTGATTGAGTAAACAAACATTTTTGTTGTGAGAGTAAAAAAAGTATAGAAGGATGAAAAACCAAAAGAGGTTTGGAAGATGGCTTGTTGTTGTCATACTTTCACTATTAAATTCATTCGGCGTCTTCGCTGTCCCAGGAGGTTATGATATCCGGTTCCACCAACTCTCGACACAACACGGTCTTTCGCAGGGGACAATCTATTGTATTTTTCAAGATTCCAGGGGCTTTTTATGGTTTGGCACTGCCGACGGCCTCAATAAATATGATGGGTATAGGTTCAGTGAATATAATGTTCTGCAATCCTCAGGCGGAAGCGACGCTCACATTAGCCACGGGATGGTAAAAGCCATATCCGAAGACCGGGATGGAAATTTATGGGTGGGCACAGTTGGCGGTGGTTTGAACAAATTTGACAGGTTTACCGAGCAAATATCGTGGTTCAGACATGCTCCCAGTGATCCCGGGAGCCTGAGCAGTGATTCCGTAATTTGTCTTGAACGCGATGACTCTGATGAATTGTGGATCGGCACAAATGGGGGCGGTTTGAATCTTTTTGACAGTCGGTCTCAAACGTTTTCCAATTTCCGAACCCAGCCCGGCGGCACAGAGGGGATCAGCAGCGATTTAATATCGTGCATGTGTAAGTCCAGCGTTCATTCGGGAGTCATGTGGATCGGAACCCACGACGGCGGACTAAACAAGTTGCACGTTGGCACCAAACGTTTTACTGTATACAAGAACGAAGCCGGAAATCCCCACTCGCTAAGCCAAAACAATATCACCGCCATCGCCGAGGGACCGGAAGGTTTTGTCTGGATAGCGACATGGGGCGGAGGTTTGAATAAATTCGATCCCGCCACCGGGAAATTTTCCCGCTTTATCAACTCTCCAAACGATCCGAATAGCATTAGTAGTAATTATTTGAATGCAGTTTTTATAGATAAGGCCAGCGAAATTCTCTGGGTGGGAACGTTTGGCGAAGGGGTTTGCCGCGCTAAATATCCTGCAGAGGAGCCACCGCAGTTTAAATGTTACAACAAGGTGCCCGGTGAAGAGTATAGCCTCGGAAGCGATTATATTCTTTCTTTTTTCAAGGACAGGTCCGGAGCTTTCTGGATCGGTACATGGAATGACGGCCTCAATAAAGTAGTGGAAAGCGAATCGAAATTCGTGCATTACCGGAATAATCCCTGGGATGAGAACAGTATTGCGCAGAACAAGATTTTCTCCATTGTCGAGGATCGTGAAAAAAGAATATGGTTCGGTACGTTCGCCAAAGGGATTTCTATAATGCGGGAAATTGGAAACGGCGAGCGGTCGTACATCCACTACCGTCACCGACCGGATGATCCGTCCAGTCTTTGTAGCGATCAGATCAAGGTCATGTACAGCGATCGCAGAGGGGATGTCTGGATCGGGACCCGCGATCAAGGCATCGACCGGTTCGTGAAGTCGAGCAACAGTTTTGTCCATTTCAGCAATCGGCCTGAAATCCCAACAAGTATCTCCAATAATTATGTATCCGCTATCTACGAAGATACCGATGGCGGTTTTTGGGTTGGCACCTGGGGCGGAGGCCTTAACCGGCTTGACAGGGAATCTGGTCGATTTACCCGGCTCCTCTCCATTTCCAGTAAAAACGGAGGGCTGGGGCAAACTCATATCGATAGGATTTTCCAGGACAAAAGCGGCGGGCTCTGGATCGGTACCTATGGCGGCGGCTTGTTTCTCAAAGATTCCGGCAGTAGCAATTTTAAACGAGTATACAATGGCGACTCACCCACCAAAAAGTTGAGCAGTGATTATGTTTATTCTATTTATGAGGACCGGGACGGATTGGTATGGGTCGGCACTTACGGCGGCGGTTTGAATTGTGTTGACCGGAAAAATGGAAATGTGACTCAATTTCTCGAATCTCAGGGACTTCCCAACAATGTGATTTATGGAATTCTTGAAGACCAGGCCGGATATTTATGGTTGAGTACCAACAAAGGTATTTCGAGATTCGACCGGCAGTTGAAGTTTGAAAACTATGATGTCGGAGATGGCCTTCAGGATAATGAATTCAATAATGGCGCTTATTTGTTGTCCAGCGACGGGCGTATGTTTTTCGGCGGAACGCAGGGCGTCACGGCGTTCAGACCTGAAGAAATTGTCCGGAACGAATTGATTGCGCCGGTAATGCTGACCGATTTCCGCCTGTTTCATCACTCGGTCAAGATCGGAAAACCGGGCGATAATGATGGGAGGATTATTCTAAACAAGGCCCTGACTGAAGTCGATGATATCGATTTGTCCTACAAGGATAATATCATCACGTTCGAAATATCTGTCTTGCATTTTGTCCGGCCGGAAAAGAACCATTATGCCTATATTCTTCAGGGGTTCGAAACTAGCTGGAATGTTTCCGGAAATAGGCGGAACGTTACATATACGAACCTTCCTCCGGGGGAATATTTGTTCAAGGCCAAGGGAGCCAATAAAGACGGGTTGTGGAACCCCAAAGGATTGGAGGTTAAGATCAGAATCGCGCCTCCCTTCTGGAAA
>JAHELQ010000509.1 GCA_024644125.1 Candidatus Aminicenantota bacterium
CTGATCGAGGAAAATCTTCTGGACGCGGTGATCGGCCTGCCCCCCAACCTCTTCTACGGCACCGGCATCCCCGCATCCATCCTGATCTTCAAACGCAAACGCCCGACCACCGACATCCTGTTCATCGACGCCAGCCGCGAATTCGAAAAAGAGAAAAAACAAAATCACCTCCGCCTCCAGGACATCGACAGGATTCTCCAGACCTACAAAGACTACATATCCATCGGCAAATACGCCTACCGCGCCCCAATAGAAGAGATTCGGGAAAACGAGTACAATCTCAACATCCCCCGCTACGTGGACACATTCGAAGAGGAGAAAGAGATCGACATCAAGGCCGTCCAACAAGAGATCGAGACCATCGAGGCCCAACTGGCGGAGGTCCGCGCCAAAATGAAACAATACCTCAAAGACCTCGACATTTACTGATGATGGACAAAAATAAAAAAGCGAATACCGGCGGGCACAGTGACCCGCCGCTACATAACAATAACCCACCGCGGGACGGGGCATGTAGGGGCATCTCACTGTGGGTGCCCTTCGAGGTGGGCGTTGGAGTTTTGAAATGAACATGGAAAATACAAAGGTTCCCAACGGATGGGAATTGAAACGGTTAGGAGAAATTATATCCAGGTCTCAATACGGGACATCATGTAATCCAACAATCGAAGGAAATATTCCAATTTTACGGATGAATAACATTAACGGTGGGAAAATACTAATCAAATCCCTTAAATATGTAAATTTGCCCTACGATGAAATAGAGAAAATAAAATTAAAAAAGGGTGATATACTTTTCAATAGAACAAACAGTTATGATTTGGTGGGAAAAGCAGCAATATTTAACAACGATCGGGATTTTGTATTTGCCTCCTATTTGGTAAGATTTCAAATAAAGAGAAATAAAGCATACCCTGAATATATCAATTATTTCATGAATATGGATAGCGCTCAATTGCAATTGAAGAGTTTTGCAACAATGGGAGTAAGCCAGGCGAATATAAATCAAACTACGGTAAAGAATCACTTCCTTATCCCCCTCCCTCCCCTTCTTGAACAAAAAAAAATCGTTGAAATCCTATCCACCTGGGATTTGGCGATTGAGAGGACGGAGAGGTTGGTGGAGAGGAAAAAAGAATTCTTTAATCAAATTATCGACTCACTTTTCAATAAAAACTGCTCAAGCTGGCAAAAATCTACTTTATCCCAAATAGCTAAAATCACAATGGGGCAATCACCTTCGTCAAAATACTACAATTCTGAACAAAAAGGATTACCATTAATCCAGGGAAATGCCGATATTATTAACAGAAAAACTTCGCCCAAATTGTGGACAGAAAGCATCACTAAATCATGCGAGTTCGGTGATATTGTAATGACAGTCAGGGCTCCCGCGGGTGTTATAGCCCAAAGCAGTCATAATGCATGTCTGGGACGAGGTGTGTGCGCAATAAAAGCAACAGAAATAGAACATAATTTTTTATATTACACATTACTGAACTATGAAAAACAATGTACGAAGCTAGAGCAAGGGAGTACTTTCAAATCAATAAATAGCAAAGAAATTAAACAACTCGTTATTAAATATCCAAAAGGTAAAGAAAACCAAAATAAAATCGCCTCTTTATTAAGTGCCTTAGATAACGAAATCCGCTTCCTGGAACAAGAACTAATAAAACTAAAACAACAAAAAAAAGGCCTTCTCCAAAAACTTCTCAGTGGGGAGGTCCGTGTAAAACCATGATAAAAATAAAAAACCACCGGGTGATTCACACATTAATTCCAAACATCATAATCCTGCGCGCGAATACGGGCGGCCTCAGGGGGATTGCACAAATGCGGGATGACCGCGAACGCCAACACCGCCACTTTATTCGTTTGCAAAACGTTGATTATACAACGAACAGGGCATATTTTATTACCATTTGTGTTCAGCATGGATTCGACCTATTCGGAAGAATAATCGATGGTCGGATGCAATTAAATGCCGCCGGCAAAATGATCAAAGGCAGTTGGCTTCTCATCGAGAGCATATACAAATACGCCAGAGCCAAAATTCATATGGTTATGCCCAATCATCTCCATGGGATTCTTTGGTTGGAAAACAAACGGCACGAAGAACATGATGGCAAAAATGATATGGAGATATTGGGCGACATAATCGGTAGGGTCACATCCTTCCCCACAAAAAAATACACCGGAAGAGTAACCAAACCAGGTTGGCCTCCGTTTGAGGGGCGGCTCTGGCAGCGGAATTTTTATGAGCGGATTATCCGGGATGAAAAAGAATTGGACAATGTGCGTCAATACAATCTGGATAATCCCGCAAAATGGGAGACTGACGAATACAATACGAAGAATGAGAATATAATATATTGTGAACGGAAACGCATCAAGGAGTGAACGATGATAGATACGAGGGAGGAAAACCGGGCGCCGGACGCTGACGAGAAAAATCTGACACAGGTCCCGGCGATATTGACACTCATGCGGATGGGGTATGAGTATCTGAGCCCGGCAGAAGCGTGGGGAGAGCGGCGGGAAAAATACGACCACGTTCTTCTGGAGGGAATTCTGGAGAAACAGTTGCGGAAACTGAACAGGGTGGTGTACAAAGGAGAGGAATACCCTTTTTCAAACAATAACATTACCGCTGCTGTGGAAGCGTTGAAATATTACCGGTATGACGGACTGGTGCATACCAGCTCCGCAATGTACGACAGGCTAGTATTGGGTAAAAGTTTCGCTGAAACCATTCAGGGCAGCTCTCAGAGTCACACGATCCGGTATATTGATTGGGACAATTGGGAAAATAACGTGTTTCACGTCACCGGGGAATTCCGGGTGGACCACCAGGCCGGGAAAAAATTCTCGCGGGCGGACATTGTGATATTTGTCAATGGAATCCCGCTTGGAGTGATCGAGACAAAAATTCCGGGCGTAAAAGACGGAGTAGAAGAGGGGATCCGGCAGATATTGGGATACCAGGACAACGCCAGAATCCCAAAATTGTTCGTATACAGCCAGATTTTAATGGTGACGGACAAAGACACCAATCTCTACGCCACAGTAGGCGCCAAACGGGAATTCTGGAACGCCTGGCAGGAAGCGGAAGATAACGATAGGGAACTCTGTGAATTGATCCAAACACCGCTCGCTGGCGCTCAATTGGAATCATTGTTCAGCGGCCCGTTCGCCGGATTGCGGAGCAACGCGGATGCACTCTCCAGTCCCAACCGGTCGATCAGCCCGTTGGACCGCGCGTTGGCCAGTCTTTTCAAACCGGAACGGCTAATCGAATTGAGTTATGGATATACCATCTACGATAAAGGAGAGAAGAAGATCGCCCGGTACAATCAGTATTTCGCCGTGAAGAACACGATGAAACGGGTCATGGAATTCGGACCCGATGGGCGCCGCAACGGAGGCGTGATCTGGCATACCCAGGGAAGCGGAAAATCCCTCACCATGGTGATGATCGCCAAAGCGCTGGCGCGGGAGAAAAGCATTGTGAATCCGCGGATTGTGCTGGTGACGGATCGTGTAAATCTGGACGACCAGATCTACAAAACCTTCATCCATTGCAGGATGGCCCCAAGAATGGCCACAAGCGGCCGCAAGTTGTTGGCTCTTTTACAAAACGACGGCGCCTCGATAGTGACAACGGTCGTGGATAAATTCCGCACCGCGTTCAGCCGTTCGCGCAAGCCTATCGCCTCCCCCAATATATTTGTGTTGGTGGATGAAAGCCATCGCAGCCAGTATGGAGAAACCAACATCAAGATGATGCGGGTGTTGACCGCGGCATGTTACATCGGTTTTACCGGAACTCCGCTGAAAAAAGCGGATAAAAACACAGCGCAAAAATTCGGCGGATTCATCGATACATATACTCTGGACCAGGCGGTGAAGGACAAAGTGATCGTGCCATTGCTGTACGAAGGCCGACACGCGGTACAAGACGTGTCCAAAAAGTCCATCGACACCTGGGCGGACCGGATCAGCGAACCGTTGCCGGAATATGAGGCCAACCGCCTAAAAAAACGTTACAGCGCTCCGGAGAAGCTAAATCAGGCGGAGCAGAAAATCTGGGCCATCGCTTACGATATCCGCGAGCATTTTTTAAAAACCTGGAAAAATACAAATTTCAAGGGACA
>JAHELQ010000510.1 GCA_024644125.1 Candidatus Aminicenantota bacterium
TCCCAAACCGTAGCCAGCCGTTCGGGAACCAGGACGCGCCTGCCGTAGTAATGGTCGTCGCCGCGCCGGATGCCGAATGCGATGCCCCGGATACGTTCCAGAACCGCTGGTGCCGGAAGTCGAAAATCATCGGCCAACATCTTCTCCACCAATTCCACGAGAGTGTGCTCTCCTTCTCCCAGTACCGCCACATCGATGTTGCCATCTTTGAGAATGGAATCGTAATCGCTGGTGGCGTACGGGCCGCCCGCCACGATGGGAGCTTCGAGGCCTTGCGCCCGCATATGTTCCGCCACCTCGTGGAAAAATTCCCGGTAAAATGTCAAGGAGCGAAGGCCCACTAGATGGGGATTGAAGTTTTCGATAATCAGATCCAATTCCGTCAACGAGTCGAAATCCACACCGGATTTTTTCACCGCCACATGCACTCTGGAGCCGAATTGTTTTGTGAGATAAGTGGAAAGATACAATAACCCGAGCGGTTGTTCGGTGACATTGTAGAGCATCCGGTGATGGCTGAAATGGCCGGAGAGATCGAGCAGTAAAATCCGCATCGCGTCATCGGCCGCTAGAGCCTCTGCGAATGGTAGATCGAAGATAGATTCGCCGCTTTCATCAGCGGCTTCCTTCTTCGGAAGTTCGAGCTCCGATCGGTCCATTCCGGCGAAGGCCAGGATATCGTCGATGCTGCTCAAATCCACTGGCAAATAGGTTCGGTATTTTTCCAGCATGGCGGCTTCGCCCAGGATCTCCAGTTGGACCGGCATCACCTTTCGCAAACGTTCCGGCAGCAGGAAATAATGATTCATGAACTCCGCCTGGTAACTGCGGGTGAAGCTTTTGGAAAACGGCAATGTATCGGGCAATTCATGGAACGCCAGGGAACGCGATCTTAAGATGTCCCGTTTGGATATTCCGCCGGCCAGAGCCAGATCTTCCATCTCGGTGTTGGGATAGATTTTCAGGATATGAATGTATGGAAAATGGAGCCATTCCACCTCTTTGATGAAATCCAGAGTCATCATCGCCTCCTCCTCGGTCTCGGTGGGCAAGCCATGCATGGTGGCGATTTCCAGCATCACCTGGGGGTGGGTGCGGGCGATATAATGGATGGCGTTTCTAAATTTGTCGATGTCAAGATGCTTTTTCAGCAAGTCTTGCAGCCGCGGCGAAGCTGTTTCGAGGGAGAGATTGATGCCCCGGGTCCCTGCCTCCACCATTAAATCTATCAGGTCTTCGGTCAACAGATCCCCCCGCAGGCCGTTGGGAAAGAAGAGCCTGATATCCGCCTTGTGTTTGATCAGCAGGCGGAAGAACTCCTCGCAATTTTTCCGGTCGAGGTTGAATACATCGTCGATAATGGCGAAGTTGCGCACACCCTGGCGGTAATAAAAGAGGATCTCCTCCACGATATGCTCCGCCCGTCGGAAGACATGCCTCTTGGACCAGACCTTGTGGCAATAGACACATTGGTACGGGCAGCCGCGGGTGGCCTGAAGCGACACGCACCGGCTCATCGACGCCATGCCGATGCGGTTTTTGTATAGACGGAAATCGATAATAGAGCGGTCGGGAATGGGCAGCTCGCAGAATTCCTTCATCGGAGGACGCGGCTCTGTGACAATGAGGCTCATATCGTCCCGCGAGTCAAATCCCCTGAGACCTGTAAAGGAAACCTCCTTGAGTTCGTTCTCGCCGGTAAAATGGAACCGGGCCCCGGCGTCCCCCAACATCATTATGGCGCGCGCCGGCGGCGTTGTCACATCGATGGGTAAATAGGCGCAGCCCGCCTTCAAAATCCCAAATAGTACGGCGATCATTTCCAGCGACGGCTCCATCATAACCCCGATCACCGATTCCGGTCTCGCGCCCAGCCGGCGCAGGAATCTGGCAATCCGGTTGCCGCGGCGATTGAGCTCTCCGTAGGCGACAGGATGTTTACCGTCCCGGTCAACCAATGCCGTTGCCTCCGGATTGGAAGCCGCTCTGCGCTCGAATAGCCGATGCAACGGAACATCGAGGGAGTACTCCCTGCGGTTGTCGTTGAAACCATGGAGCAATCTATCCCTCTCATCGGCGGTCAGCATGTCCAGGAGACTGGCCTCGGCGTCGAGATTTTGAAGGGCGGAATCGAGTAATTGGGTGAGGTGGCTACCCAACCGCTCCAGGGTTCGCCATTTGTAGCGTCCGGAATCGCCTTCGATACACAATCGAAGAGTTCGATCTTCTTTGTGATGCTCCACCAAGAAGACAATCTCGGTATCGATCGCTTCCAGGAAGCGCCGGTCGTGAATGGAATTCACCACCAGGGATATGTGAATGGAAGGCCTGGTTTTTGAACCGGACCTATCCGCCAATTGATCCAACAGCACCTCCAACGGATAATCCTGATGGGCGACCGCGTCAGAAACCGCCCGTCGGGAAAAAAACAGCCGTTCCTTGAAGGTCATGTGCGCTTCTGATTGCTGGCGTAATAAAAGCGCTGTGTTGATCAGCGACGAAGCGTTCTCCTGCCGGTATATGGGCGTCAGGATCAACGTGTCGTTTGCGCCGGTGTACCTCTCCAGCAGTATGGATATGAGAGTGGCAAACACAATATGAAGCACCCTGTCATCGTGGTTTGCGATAGCGGTCAACTGCCGGTAGAGATTTTCCTCCCATTCCAGC
This sequence comes from Candidatus Aminicenantota bacterium, assembly GCA_024644125.1. Taxonomy (GTDB): domain Bacteria; phylum Acidobacteriota; class Aminicenantia; order UBA2199; family UBA2199; genus JAHELQ01. The sequence continues at coordinate 2,668 of JAHELQ010000510.1, forward strand.
GCGAAGGAATGAATCTCCCCGGCCGCCTCGCCGTCATAGGGAAAAAAGCTCCGTGGCAACGGTCCATCGAGGATTTGTAACCAATATTCTTTCTCTTTTATATTCAGGTTTGCTGCGGTTGTCTTCGCCGCGCTTGCAGTTGTTCCGTCTCGCATATGAATGTCTCCTGATTAATAGATTGTTCCCCGGTCAAAAACCGAATTCCAGGGATGATATATCTTTTTTTGATGCAGATAGGCCATGGGTAATAGCGATGGAATCGATAACAATCGCAGGATCGTCGAGAACCGCATCCAACACTTCTAAAAAGTTTTTACCGAACATCTCGATCGTCCGTGGCCGGAACAATTGATTGTCGTACTCAATCGTGAAAAAGATTCCCGACCTGCGTTCGTACGCCCGCAACTTGAGGTCTATCTGGGCTGAGGTGCGCCGGTATCCAGCATCCCCCAATGCGATTCCCGGCATATCCAGATCCGGGATTTCCTCATTGTTGAGAACCATCATCACATCAAACACCGGGTTACGGCCCGGATTTCTGTGTAAGTTCAACTGCTTGACCAATGTCTCAAATTGGTAATCCTGGTTGTCGAAGGCCGCCAGCGTGTTGGCTTTTACTTCACTCAAAAATTCATTAAAAAGACGGTCACGGCGGGGAAAGTTGCGGAGTGCAACAGCATTGACAAACATCCCCACAATTCCCTGCAAATCAGCGTGAGTCCTGCCGGCGGCGGATGTCCCCACCACAACGTCCTCTGTTCCCGCCAATTTTGAAATCGTCACCGAAAAGACAGCCAATAACGCCATAAACAGAGTGACCTCTTCTCCCTTCGCCATCCTCGTCAAGCGGGCGGTCGTCTTGCTGTCGGTGGTGAAGCCATGATCGTTGCCCTGAAATGTGCGGACCGCGGGGCGGGGGAAATCCAGCGGCAAGTCCAACAGAGGCACGCCTCCTGTAAAACGCTCCAACCAATAACGTTCCTGCCGGCAAAAGGCGCGAATCCATTGAGGATCATGATTCCGCTTCTCCTGCCATTGAGTGTAATCTTTGTATTGAAGCGGCGGCGGGCCGAAGGCTTGATCGTTGTAATAATTTAAAAGATCGTTCATCAAAATGCCTTGCGATGTTCCATCGATAATACTGTGGTGGGTGTCGATCATCAAGATGTGGACTGTTGCGTTGCGGCGTATCAGGCCAGCTCTGATGAGGGGGGGAAGCGATAAATCAAAGGGCCGGACAAAAGCGGCGATGATTTTCCCTTCGAGGGAAGAATCATCTCCGACATCGTGGAATTCGACTTCGAACTCCACTTCTGCGAAGATTCTCTGCCTCGGCGCGCCATCTAGAAAAATGAATGCTGTGCGGAAGCTTTCATGCCTCTGAACAACCGCCTTGAATGCTTGCTCGAATCTATCTCGATCGATGTCGCCTTCCAGGAGCCCCACCAACGGAAGATTGTAACTTTTGTTATTGGGATCCAG
>JAHELQ010000511.1 GCA_024644125.1 Candidatus Aminicenantota bacterium
CGTTTTCCTGCTATCCGCCTCTTCATTGTTTTCGCAAACCTGTGAGTTGTTGACAGTAGTTAGAAACGCAGTAATCCAGATTAGTCCTTTTTCCGTTGAATTTACCCAACAAGTTTTTTATGACCAGGAGCTTTCCATAGAAGAGAGCGGGGTGATCTTATTTCAAGACGTAAAAAAAATTCGTTGGGAATACCGCGATCCGGATGTCAAAGTAGCGGTCATCAAAGGTGATACATACAAATTTTATGAAGAGGATTCGAATCAGTTGACCATCGGGAAAATCAATACCAGCAACAAAAAATGGATCTGGCAATTGTTGTTCGCCGATGAGATTTCCAATTCCATTCAATGCGATGAGAATAAAAAGATAATATATTTGAAAGACCAGGCGGCGGACATGGATTTTGAAGTTCACATAGGCGAGGGAAATCTTCTGTCCAAAGTAATACATCGAGATCCCACAGGCGCGTTAAATGTTTATTTGTTCGACGCATACAAAAAAAAAATAGCCGTGAGCGAAGAGGATTTCGAGATAAAATTACCTGAAAATGCTGAGGTGGTCCATGCAGAGGACCTATAATCTCCTTGAATCATGTGGAATTTGAACGAAAAAACTTTTTTGCAGGATAACCGTAATATGGTATTGGATGAAGATCAAGTATTGATTAAAAAAATACTTGGTGGCGACAAATCATCCTTTGAGGAATTGATGAAGAAATATAATAAAAAAATGTTCAATTTCATTTATCGCATGGTCCGTGAAGAGGAGATTGCCATTGAATTGACACAGGATTTTTTCATCAAAATTTTCACGGTAATGCACAAATACAATTTTCAATATAAATTTTCAACCTGGGCCTACCGGATCTGTTACAACCTGGTCATTGATCATGTCAGAAAAAATCAAGCGAATATCGATTCCCTCGACGATGATTCGGTCTCGCAGAAACTCATGGTTGAATCTAAAAACTATGTCACCGAAGATGGTTACGATGTGTTGGAAAGGGAAGAGATACGAGATTGTATCTGGGAAGCCGTCAATGATATTCCCATAAAATATAGAGAGTTGATCCTGATGCGTTACTTACAGGGATTCAAATACGACGAAATAGCAGATATTACCGGATTACCTGTCGGTACTGTAAAAAACAGGATTTTCAAGGCCAAGAATTTACTAAGAAAGGAGATAGACCAAAATGGCATGTTTAGCTGACGAAAAAATTCAGGACTATATAGACAAAAACATCGGAACAGTGGAAAATTCGATGGTCAGGGACCATTTAATCGTATGTGGAGCTTGCAAACAAAAGCATGACCAGTTTGTGCGTATCGAAGCGCTACTTAACGATCCGATCATGCGCGAAGTACCTCTAGAAATCGAAAAAGTGGTGATGAAAACGTTATTTTCCAAATTGCCGACATACACGTCGATCTTCACATTGGTGGCGGCTAGTTTCCTATTCTTCTTCACATGGATTTATGTCTATTTCGATTTTGCCAACAATAGCCTGGTACAGGCTTTCAAAATGGCCAGCAGCGGTACTTCCAAATGGATCGGGTCCATCATTCAGTTCATCTCTTTTGTTTTCTCTTCCGTATATACCGTATTCAAGGCAATCAACAAATTTTTCGCCATTGTGCTGAATATTCATGTGGGAGCGGAATTAATCGGCATTGTCCTTTCCATCATCACCATGATTATGTTTTATGGTGTATTCCGCATGGTCTCTAAACGAATTAAGAGCCAGAGTAAAACGTAATGGAGAGTTTTTTGATGAACAAACGCGCGCCTTTGTTTCTAATTATTCTGATCATCCCGTTGATCCTGTTGCCTTCGTCGGAATCAAGGCTGGAAAAAAATTTGATTATTGCCGAAGGCCAGGTTTACAATGACAATGTCGTCTCATTCGGCGGAGATATATATATAAGTGGAGAAATAAATGAGTCTGTTGTCCTGATGGGGGGCCGCCTGTCGCTGAAGGGAAAAATCAAGAAGGATGTGATTTGCATCGGCGCTGAAGTTGAAATATTTAGTGGGTCTATCATCGAGGGCGATCTCATCGTAATCGGTGGAAAACTAGGACGGGAAAATGGCAGCGTAATAAATGGAGAATACTTTTATTTCAAATTCGACTTGAAAAAGATCGAAAACAGCATCATGCCCATTTTGTCCGATGCTCAGACTCTAACCTTCTTCAAAACCCTAAAAATAATTTTTTGGTTTTTAGTCACGTTGATCGTTTTTGCCGTGATTCCCCGTAAGATAGTCGCAGCCGAAGAAATATTCCAACAAAATAGCTTCAAAATAGGATTGACCGGATTGGTGGCCATCTTCTCCTTCATATTCCTCCTGTTCATTTGCATCTTACTGTCGTTTGTCCTGGTGGGATTGCCAATGTTGATATTTCTCATCCTGTTGTACTTTGCCGTGTTCATATTCGGAAGAACCGTCCTGTTCTATTTTCTAGGGCAAAAACTTTCCTCAGGCTTGAACATCAAGCATGTCACCCCCGCGGTCTATATTTTGATCGGGGTTGTCATCTACGCGCTGGCAAAGTTTTTACCTGTAGTGGGACCGATTGTGGTCGTCTTTTTGAACATTTTGGAGATCGGCATTGGCGTGACCTATCTATTGAGGCGACGTTTATCTTTAAAAAATTGAAACCATTCCTTACAAAAATAAAACTATATATTAAGATCTTTACCGGAATCCTTGCTATAATACTAATGATTGCCCTAACCGGTTTTTACAAAATATTTCTGTATCCTCTGGATGTCGGCGAACCGATCAAACCGGATTACGGTGATGCGATTTTGGTATTGGGCGGCGGATTGCGTCCGAAAGTGGAAATTGGTTACAGCACCCAGGAACGATTGGATCTGGCGATTGAATTGTACAACTCCAAAAAACGGGCGCTAATTGTATCCGACGGTTCTCTCTACCGCAGAAGTCCCGCCATTGAAATCATCACCGACTATCTCACCGCCCGCGGTGTGGAAGCTGAAGATATTTACCTGGAGGGCAAAAGCCAAACGACGTTCGATAACTTCATCTTTAGCAAAAAAATTATCGACGAGAACGGATTCAGGGAAATAATAGTGTGTACATCTCCTTACCATCAACGGCGTAGCCGCCTCATCATGCACTATTTGAAATTTGTCGATTTCAAAATTGCCCGGATGGAACAATCTGAAATATACCAGGCGGATAATATTCCTCAGCGGTGGAGAAATCTGCGACTCATATTTCGGGAATATTTCGCCGTATTGAAATTTAAATTATTAAAAAGGTAACAATTATCACCGGATGAGCCGGTGTTTTGGAGACCGTCGCTCTATCCCACAGGGCCGCAGCTATTGACAGAACAGGTCTAATTTACTAAAATATGCCTTTAAAATCGCTTTGGAGGCGTACCAATTATGGAAAATTATCTTGTCTTCTTGATTGCACCAGTATCGGCTGTGATTGCACTGCTGTTCGCCTATGGTTTTTACAAAAAAATCATGAAATTGCCCGAGGGCAACGAACGGATGGTAGAAATCGCCGAAGCCGTTAGAAAAGGTGCTAGAGCTTACCTTAAGCAGCAATACAAAATCGTATCGATCTTTTTTGTCATTGCTGCCTTATTTTTGGCGTTTCTTTCATATTATTTGAAAGTACAATCTCCGTGGACACCGTTTGCCTTCCTTACCGGCGGTTTTTTCTCCGCCCTGGCGGGCTTCATCGGTATGACCACTGCGACCCTGGCTTCCGCTAGAACCACCAACCAGGCCCGCGAATCGCTGGACAAAGCGTTGAAAGTCGCATTTAGAAGCGGCGCGGTCATGGGACTCGTTGTCGTCGGCCTGGGGCTTCTGGATGTGGCAATCTGGTTCTTCGTCCTGCACATCATGCTTGGTTACAACCTTATGGTTACCACCGTCACCATGCTTTCATTCGGCATGGGCGCATCCTTGCAGGCGTTATTCGCCAGGGTGGGCGGCGGTATCTATACCAAAGCCGCAGATGTGGGCGCCGATCTAGTGGGAAAAGTGGAAGCCGGTATCCCGGAAGACGATCCGCGCAACCCGGCCACGATCGCTGACAACGTCGGCGACAATGTGGGCGATGTTGCCGGAATGGGAGCCGATTTATACGAATC
>JAHELQ010000512.1 GCA_024644125.1 Candidatus Aminicenantota bacterium
CCCAGTCAGTGCCAGTAACCACACGCAACCCAATAGAGCCAAACCCACCAACACGTATTCCCACCGGAGCAACCCTTCGCTTCAAATCTCAAAATAGAAAAAACATCTCCTTTTTTCATCACCATTTCCTTTAACCGTTGTGACGGGCTCAGTTACCGTGAATATCACATAACCCGCATGCACAATATCCATATTGCCTAACAGGATAATGCAGCAAGTACATTTTGTCAAGGTTTAAAATATACAATAAGGAGATTTTTTTATTTTTTTATACAAAAAGGGGAATTCAGAGTGAAGCCGACGCTATTGGTCGGCGCCGCAATAGAGACATTTCTTCATCCTGCGGGGCATGGCCTTGCGGCAATTCCAACACATATAGTCGCTTCTGGTATCGCGGGCATCAATCCGGTTTTTGATCTCTTTGAGCTGTTCGGTGTGGTCGTCCCGTTTTTCTTCCAGGCGGTTGAGATCCTGGATGATCTCCCCAACATTCTTATAGCGAAGGGCAAGATCCGGCGCCAACATTTTCATGGCAATGCGGTTCAATCCCGCTGGCACCACTGGCACCTTCTTGATCAACGGTACCACGTCCCCGGCCCGTGCTTTTTGATATATTTCCATGGGATTTGACAGTACAATCGGAGGGAAGCCGCTGATCATCTCGTAAAACAAACAACCGAGGGAGTAGATATCCGAAGCCAGCACAGCCTTACCTTCGAATTGTTCCGGCGCCATATAGGGCGGCGAACCGATACGGGTGGTGGCGTATTGTTTGTCTTTCAGCAACGTGGAGGTGCCGAAGTCAGTGATTTTGACATTATCGTCCTCATCGATCAGGACATTGGAAGGGCGAAGATCGCGATGAATCACCTTGTGTTCGTGGGCGAACTTCATGGCCGATAAAATCTGCCGGAAATACGCCAGAGCGACGGGAATCTCGATGTGGGCCCGTTTGTCGATTATCTTCTCCAGGTCTGTCCCGTTGATGAACTCCATCACCATAATGATGATGTTGTCGATCATATCCACAGTCAGCAATTTGACGATGTGGGGATGCTCCAGCAATTTTGATTGGAGGGCGGACTCTTGCAGAAGTTTCTCCATATTGGTGCCGATCCGGTGGGGAATCTTGAGCGCCCGCTCCATCTTCAAAAACGTGTCCTCGGCCAGATATACAGTCCCGAAGCCTCCACTACCCAATTTCCTGACAATCTTGTACTTCCCGATACGTCCTTTTAAATCAATCATCTTCCCCCTATTATACGCAATTCCCCCCCACCCGTAAACCCCTTCCGCAGAATTTATTCAGGAAGCGCAGGATATGCCTTTCATCCGAACGAAGCTTCGTACTCCGGGTCGATGAGAGGTTGCAGCAGAGGGGTTAGGTGGCCAGGGCGGTGATGAGGGCGGTGGCGGAGAGGGCGGCGGTTTCGGTCTTGAGGATGTTGGGGTTCAGGTTGAAGGGGGTGTAGTTGTTGTCGATGAGGAGTTGCTTCTCGTAGGGGGTGTAGTCGCCGGGAGGGCCGATGATGGCCAGGATGGGGGGCTGCCAGTCGATGGCGGCGATTTTTGGGCCGCCGATGTCGAGGAGGAGGCGGGTATTTACGTTGCCGTTGCTTGAGATGTCGATGAGTTGCTGCAGGCGGACCGGCGGATAGAAGCGGGTACCCCAGAGTTTTTTGTTGACTTTGAGGGATTGGGCGGCGATCCGTTGCCATTTTTCCAGCATGGAAGAGGCGAACGGCACTTCGCTGCGGTCGAATACGACGGGGCGGATTTCATCCACCCCCATTTCACTGAGTTTTTCCACCAGCAGATGCATGGTCTTGGTTTTCAAGACAGAGGTGGCGATGATTGTCCTGACCGGCGGCTGTGGTTCGGATATGTGTTCTTTGATGGCGGCGATGGTCTGGTGCCGGTCGATTGCGATAATTTCCGCGATATAGAGGTTGCCGATGCCGTCGATGAGTTCGATCCTATGGCCAGGCTTCAACCGGTTGACCGACCGGATGTGATGGTGCTCGTCTCCGGTGACTGCCAGTGTACCGTCAGCGATGGGATTGTCGGCAAAAAAACGCCTGGTTTCCATTCAGGTTGATTATTGAACAGCAGATTCCGCGCCAGCGGTCCCGCTTTTTTCTTGCTCGATTTCCCGCAACTGGCGGAACAACTCTTTTTCGCGCCGGGAGAGACGGGTCGGGGTCACGACTTTGATCACCACCAACAAATCACCTTTGTGCCAGGAGTTGACGCTCTTGAAACCTTTGTTTTTCAAGCGGATGATCTTTCCGTCCTGGGTCTCCGGCGGAATTTTAATCTTCTCGACGCCGGCGAATGTGTCGATTTTCACGTCGTCGCCAAGTGCCGCCTGCCCGAAGCTGATTTTCAATTCGAAGATCAGATCGTTCTCTTCACGGTGGAACCGCCTGTCGTCTTCCACCTGGACAATGAGGTACAAATCGCCGGGACGCCCGCCGCTATAACCGGCTTCACCTTCGCCTGTAACGCGGAGACGGTTGCCGGTATCCACGCCCGCCGGAAACGTGACCTTGATGGTCCGTTTGTCTTTGACCCTGCCGGTACCGCGGCAATCGCCGCATGGATGGACAATGACCTGACCTCTGCCCTGGCAGACAGGACAGGGGGTGGCAATGGAGAAGAAGCCCTGGCTTCGACGCACGCTACCGCTGCCGCCGCATTGGGCGCAGGTTTCGGGACTGGATCCCGGTTGGCTGCCGTTGCCGCCGCACTCCTCGCAGTTCTTCTCTTTTTTGATCTCAACCTCTTTTTCGATGCCATTGAAGGCCTCTTCGAGGGTAATGGAAACTTCCATACCAAGATCGCGCCCTTTCCGGGGACCGCTGCGGCTACTCCTGCGGGAAAAACCGCCGCCAAATCCAAATAGGTCACCGAGGATATCTCCAAAGTCTGAGAAGATCGAATCTGAAAAATCGGAAAAACCGCGGCCGACGCCGCCTTTCAATCCATCATGGCCGAACTGGTCGTAGATTTTACGCTTCTCGTCATTCCCCAGTACCGAATAGGCCTCGGACGCCTCTTTGAACATCTCTTCGGCCTCCGGATTGTCCTGGTTTCTGTCAGGGTGGTATTTCATGGCCAATTTCCGGTACGATTTTTTAATTTCATCCACTCCAGCGTTCCTGGGAACACCCAATACGTCGTAATAGTCTCTTTTATTCATGTTTTCAATTCTCGAATTCCGATATCAATATATTGTTGATTTTGATCCTGATAGTCTGAATCCTGTTCAACAGGTTATCCAGAAGTTTTACATCGTCGCCTTTCAATGCCTCGTCCGTCTGCCTAATCACTTTCTCGATCTGGGCAAGTTCTTTTTCAGTGAGTTTTTCCTTGTGTCCTTTCAGGAAAAATTTCACCGATTCGCTCTCGTCTTTCAGTTTGTTCCGAACTTCGTTCAGCCGGAGCGCCACGAAATCCTTTTCACGGTTCGACTGGGCTTCGCTGACGATGCGCTTGATCTCTTCCGGCGACAAACCGCTGGCAGGTTGCATTTTCATGCTCTGCGAAAGACCGGTTTGTTTATCTTTGGCCGATACTCGCACAATACCATCGGCATCGATTTCAAAACTCACTTCAATTTGGGGGATCCCTCTGGGAGCCAATGGTATGCCCACTAAATTGAAGTATCCCAACGACTTGTTGTGAGAGGCCAGCTCCCGTTCCCCCTGCATCACATGGATTTTGACGGTCCGTTGATTGTCGTTGATGGTGGTGAATGCCATGGAGCGTTTGATTGGGATGGTCGAGTTTTTCTCGATCAATTTAGTGAATTTATCCCCTTTGGTTTCAACTCCCAGGGACAATGGCGTCACATCCAACAACAACAAGTCTTTTACCCGCCCCTTGATGATTTCCGATTGCAATGCCGCGCCCTGGGCCACCACCTCTTCGGGGTTCAGATCCACATAAGGCTGCTGCCTGAATAACGCCGCCAGTTTTTGCGAAACCAGGGGCATCCGACTCTGGCCGCCCACCAGAATGATTTTCTGGATTTGTTGGGGACCGACATGGATTTCCTCCAGCGATTGGCGGATCAAATCAATGGTGTGGTCCACCAGATCCATTGTTTCATGCTCCAGTTGAGCCCGG
>JAHELQ010000513.1 GCA_024644125.1 Candidatus Aminicenantota bacterium
GGAGCGGATGAAACACGAACTTTTCTGCCGTCAACTGCGGGTCGTTGAGGTAGCCGCGGCTTACACCGTCGCCTCCTACCCACAACTCGCCGGGTACGTTGACCGGTTGGAGATTCCGGTTCCGGTCGAATACATAAGCTGTCGAATTGGCGATGGGCCTCCCGATGGGAATATTGTCCGCATGATTGGCCGTGATCCGGTAACAGGTGGAGAAGGTGGTGTTTTCAGTGGGGCCATAGCCATTGATCAAATCGATGTGTGGATGCGCTTCGCGGAAGCGGCCGATATGCGGCGGCGACAGGGCTTCGCCCCCTACCAATAGATGCCGCAATCCCCGGAAGACGGAGATGTCCGTCTGCGACAATTGATTGAACAGCGACGATGTGAGCCAGATGGTGGTGATCCGATGACGGGCGAGAACATCCTTCAATCCCGCGGCCGTAAGTATGCTGTTTTTGTCCGCCAGGCACAGGACAAGACCGTTCAACAACGCTCCCCAAATCTCGAACGTGGATGCGTCGAATTCCAGCGCTCCGGTTTGAAGAATCCTCATGTCTGGTGTAAAGGAGATATAGTTCGGGTTTTTCACCAGGCGGACCACATTGCGATGATCGACCACCACACCTCTGGGAGTTCCGGTGGAGCCGGATGTGTACATAATATATGCGCCGCGTTCGGAAGAATCGGCTCCATCTGCAAGCGTTTCAGCACTAAAATCGATGGCGTCATCGACATGAAGATAACCGCCGCTCCAGCCGGGAATACGATCCCCTTTCGGACAAACCACATGCGACACGGCTCCGTTTTCCAGCAGCAATCGTTGCCGCTCGGGTGGATAATCGGGATTGATAGGCATATACAGACAGCCGGTCATCAAGATCGCGAGTAGGCCGACGATGGTGTCGATGTCGCGATGCCCCATGATTCCCATCGCCGAACCGGCCTCGATCCCCCGCTTCCGCATCCACGCGGAGGCGATGAGGGCTCTCTTCGCCAATGCCCCATAGGTAAGCGTGTGATCGCCATAGACCACTGCCGGCATGTTGGGTCCGTTCCCGGCGATTTCGGCAAATAATTGCTGAATGGTCTTTGCTGAGGGGTAATCGGTCTTTGTGTCGTTAAAATCTTCTAGCACCGACCGTTTCTCGAAGTCTCCGATAATGGCTACGTCTGCCAGTGGAAGATCGGGATCATCCAGCGCCTGATCGATCACCCGCTTCAGGCACCCGGTCATCCGCCGTATGGAAGAGGCCGATAAAATGTCGAAATTGTATTCGAATACAAGATCGAGGCCTTCGAGAGTTTCATTGCCCAAAATGGCCAGATCGAATTTCGCCGATCTGCGTTCGATAGGGAGCGGTTCAAGGACTAATGTTCTGGATGTAGCGGAAGGCATGTTCGCGCTATCCAGAACGAATAGGACATCGAATAGTGGATTGCGATTACTGTCTCTATGGAGGCCTAGCTCGTCTACCAATTCTTCGAATGGATAATCCTGGTTTTCAAACGCCTTTAACGCGCGTTGCCTCATCTCCAGAAAATAGCTTCTGACGGTTTTATGTCCTTCGGGCCCGCAGCGCAATGCCAGGGTATTGACAAACATGCCGACAACCGCTGCCAATTCGGCATGCCGCCTCCCTTCGGAAACGGTGCCCACGACAATATCCTCCTGGCCGCTGTATTTAGATAACAGGATGGTTACGATCCCCATCATCGCCATGTACAACGTCATTCCATAGGAATGGGCCAGAGTCTTCAGCCTGGCGAGCGTGGCCTTCTCGATCGTGAAATACTGCTCCCCGCCGTTGAAACTTCGGGATTTTGGTCTCGGAAAATCCAGCGGCAAATCGAGTACAGGAAGCTCGCCTGAAAATGTTTCCAGCCAGAATTCTTTTTGCCCGGTCAACAAAGTTGAATCGCCCGATAACTGACGTTCTTGCTAGCAGCAATAATCGATGTAGCCCAATCCCGGCGTCGGCGCGTCCGAATCCGCCTCGAATTCGGTGAACTCCTTCATCAAAAGCGCCCGCGATGAGCCGTCGGCGGCGATGTGATGCATATCGATCAAGAGAGCCTTTTCTCCCAACCGGTTTTCCGCCAGCCCGACTCTCAGCAATGGAGCATCGGATAAATCGAAGGGACGGATAAATAGCGAGGCGATGGAATGGAATTCACCCGAGAAGAGTTCGAGCTCTATCTTTACCCGCTCGTGGACGCGTTGGACCGGCCGCCCTCCGATTGTCCGAAACGATGTTCTAAAACTATCATGCCGGTTGGCCAGAGTCTCGAATCTCCGCTCGATGAGATGAGAATCGTAGGTTCCACTAATGCGGAACATGGCGGGCATGTTGTATGCGGTGCTCTGTGTATCCATCTGATGCAGAATGAACATCCGCTTCTGAGCTGATGAGAGAGGATAGACATCCCGCTCTTCCGCCCGTTCGATTTTGTATAATTGCGATGTTTCACTAATTCCAATAAATTGGGCCAGCCCCCGGATTGTGGGCTTCGAAAAAATGTCGGCTAAGGGAATATGAACGCCAAATGCCGCTTGAATTTTTGATGCCAGATGGATGGCTTTCAACGAATGGCCACCCATATGAAAGAAGTTGGCGTCGATATCCTGTACATCCCCGATACCCAGAAGTTCACTCCAGATCTCTCCTAGTTTCAGCTCCACCTCATTCCCGGGCGCAACAGCCCCACTTTTGAAACCGGCTATTTGGGGAGCCGGTAACGCCTTGCGGTCCAGTTTTCCGTTGGCGGTCAGAGGAAGGCGGTCCAGGGTAATGATGAAGGGGGGGATCATGTAATCAGGCAACCGTGATTCCAGGCTACGTTTGATGGAGAGAGGATCCAATTCATCGGCCCCCGCCACATAGGCGCAAAGAAGCGGTTCCGCCGCCGCAGTTTTATCGATAACTACCGCTGCTTCAACCACCCCAGGGACAACGGCGAGGGCGCTCTCTATCTCCCCCAACTCCACTCGAAAGCCCCGAATCTTCACCTGGTGATCCAAACGGCCAAGGAATTCTATTTTCCCATCCTTGGTGTAACGTCCGAGGTCTCCGGTCCGGTACATCAGTTTGCCATTATCGTATGGATTCTCCACAAATTTCTCGAGCGTGAGAGCCGGATGGTTCACATAGCCTCTACCTACGCCTGCGCCGGAAATGCAAATCTCCCCCGCGACTCCGACCGGCAGCAGGTTGAGGGCGGAATCGACGATCGTGATCCTGGTATTGGAGATCGGCCTTCCGATCACGGGACGTTGAGATAAAGCTTCGACATCTTCTGCTTCGAATTTGATGGCGATGGAACCGATGGTTGTCTCGGTGGGGCCGTAATGGTTGACAACCCGAAGCTGAGGATACGCTTTGACGGCGCGGCGGACATCCTGCCATTTGATGGCCTCTCCTCCGATGAGCGCCAGCTTCAATGGCCGAAGCATGCCCTCATCGAAGGCCGGGCTCTCCACCAATGTGGAAAAGAGCGATGGGGTGACCTTGATATACGTTATGTTATGAAGATTGAGATAAGCCGACAGGCTCTCGGCCGATAAAATGGTTTCCCTTGAAACCAGATGCAGGCAGCAACCGGATAACATGGCGGAATAGATGGACGTGTACCCCAGATCGAAGGCGAAAGAGGAGGTGAGGATGGTTTTATCGTCCGGCCCAAGCCCTGAGAATTCCCTGAACCAGCAAACATAGTTCGCCAGGTTGCCATGGGTGATGAGCACACCTTTGGAACGGCCGGTAGTGCCGGACGTGTAGATAGCGTACAATAAATCCCCAGGATCGATTTCCCGAGATTCAACCTCCGTTTCCCCTTCGAGTAAAGATGATCCGCTCAATGTCATTCGCTGCACTTCAGCCGTTTGTGGGACATCCAGTCCTTCTGTTATCAACAGCAAGGCGGCGTGACTGTCGGACAGGATATAGCGAGTCCTCTCTACAGGATTTCGCGGATCGATCGGCAAATAAGCGGCTCCGCATCTGATAACGCCCAGTATCCCCGACATCATTTCGAGAGATGGTTCCGCCATAATGGCCACGATATTCCCCGGTTGAATTCCCCGCTCCCGGAGGATTGCCGCCACCCGGTTGGATGAACGATTCAGCTC
>JAHELQ010000514.1 GCA_024644125.1 Candidatus Aminicenantota bacterium
CCGTCCCAGGGCGGCGACGGATTCGAGATCCGCTGGAACCAGGTGCAGGGGATGCTGCTCCAAAAGTACCGCGACGCGGTTGCCGGCAACAAATACGAAGCTGAATTGACCGACAAGGATCTGGAACCATTTACGGAAAATTGGGATGATTTGCCCGATACATTCTCCTGCATGGTATGTGTGCTGGATGAGAAGGATGAGAAAACCGGCGGCGCCAGAGTGGTCATCACGTCGGCCGGCGGCGCCAGCGCCGCGAATCTGCTGGGCCGTTTTTGCCACGCCGACCCGGCCACCAACGAATTCGTGCTGACAGTCACAGATCTGGAAGAGTCCAGCAATCCCGACGCGGTGTACGCGGAGATCATTCACCTGCCGGAATCGCGGTTGGGCAATATCTTGCTCCGTCCGGTCTTGCGGGATTATGAAATTCCCTACCTGGCCAAATCGGCTGTGGATCCTGATCATCAGATACCTCTCCAGGACCTGATGGTATCGGTCCGGGGTAACAGGATATTTTTGCGTTCAAAGCGGTTGAACAAAGAGGTGCGGCCCCGTCTCAGTTCCGCCCATAACTTTTCCTTCAACGCCCTGCCGGCGTACCAGTTCATGTGCGATTTGCAGACCCAGGACAAACGCGGCGGCATTGGATTCAATTGGGGCGAATTATCCAACGATTATCCATTCCTTCCCCGGATGGTATACAAGAGCCTGATTCTATCGCTGGCCCGCTGGAATATTCGCATCGACGAGATCGAGGACTTGCTGAAGACCAGGGACGACGTCCAGCTTCTGGCAAAAATGAAGCCATGGCGCGAAAACCGGAACATGCCGGCCCTGGTGTGCTTGTTGGACGGTGATAACGAATTGCTGATCAATCTCGAAAACGCCCTGTGCGTCAGGACGTTGTTATCAGTGGTCAAACAACGGTCAGGTTTTCAATTGGTGGAATTTTTGTTCGACAAAGACCGGGCCCCGGTCAAAAACTCCGAAGGGGTATTCACCAACGAATTTATCTTCTCGTTTTACAGAAATCCGGCAGACAACGGAAAAGGGGAATAATCATGCAGAATCGACAAGAACCTCATATGTCCTTAAATGTCAAACGCACCTTCATCCCCGGTGATGAATGGTTGTACTATAAATTATACACTGGTCCCAAGACCGCGGATATCATCCTCTCCGAAGTGATTCACCCGTTGGCGGAACAATTGTTGAAGGAGGAGATTATCGACCGCTGGTTTTTCATCCGTTACGGGGATCCGAAGCTTCATCTCCGAATCCGCTTCCACTTCGACGGAGACGGCGCCGCCGGCCGGATTATTCAGGAGGTACAGCAAGCGTTGGATCCGTTTGTATCGGAGGATTTGATCTGGAAGGTGCAGCTCGATACCTACCAGAGGGAAATCGAACGCTACACCCCGGCGGGAATCGGTCCTGCGGAGGAGATGTTTTTCCATGACAGCCGCATGATCGTGCAGATGATCGGGATGATCGAAGGCGACGAAGGGGAAACCATCCGCTGGCTGTTTGGACTGCGGAGCATTGACGTCTTACTGGAGGATTTCCAATACGATATGGCGGCGCGGCGCGATTTGATGGAGGGACTCAAGACCGGTTTCGGACGGGAATTTGGTATCAATAAAGGATTGCGGGAGCAACTGAAAACCAAATTCCGCAAAGAGCGTGAATTGATCAACGATGTGATGGACAAGAGCAAAGACGGCGAGAGTGATATGCAACCGCTGTTCGAATTGTTGAAGCAAAAAACGATTGCGATCCGGCCGGTGGTGGAGCGTATTCTGGAGCTCCACAAGCAGGACCGGTTGGGCCGCGGCATGAACGATCTCATGGGCAGCTACATCCATATGCTGAACAACCGGCTCTTCAAGTCCAAGCAGCGAATTCACGAAATGGTGGTCTACGATTTTCTCTGGAATTATTACAAATCGGAAATCGCCCGCCAAAAATACGACAAGAATACGTAAGCTGTTATTTATTGATCTTGTTGTAGAGGCAATAGGCGGTTGGCGGCTCGATGATGGCGAAGCAGGGGATTTTATCCCACAGGATCTCCAACCGGATCCTGGCGGTGGTCCCCTCGACCCGGCTTTCCATCTCGATGTCGGCGTGACGGGTGGTCGCGTCCATCTGCACAGAGTAGATGTCCAATCGCCGGTTGTGCAGTTGGGGCGGAAGTATCACCTCGATGGTTTTGACTATCTTGCCGTTTTGTTTTTCGGAGGAAATCTCGATATAAGGCGCAACGGCGACTTGCGACGCCATGCGGCTCCACATACCGCCGTTTAGAATATCCAGGACGAATAACTGTTTTTGCAGCTTCGGCATGCCGGCGTACGGGAGCTCCTTCTCGTTGTGCCGGATAGTGTTGACCCGCACTCCTTTGCTCTTGCTGGCAAGCTCGATTGCGAACTCCTTGCCTGCGGACTCATCGACGGTGAAGAACAATTCGTAATACGCGGCGGTGGTTTTTTTGATCCGCTCCACCATATGTTGGGTGTCCAGTCCGGCGAAATAGCGGCCGCCGCTCTCTCCTGCCATAAATTGCAGGCTCTCTTTCCCCGCGGTCTCTTCGTCGTCGCTGATGGATTGTTTTTTTGGATTGATGGCCACCATGACGCTGCCGCCTTCGTTGATGGCAGCCGCGATTTTTTTCAAGTAGTCGAAGTAGAAGGCCTGGTTATTGATTGTCGTTGAGGTGACTGTGCCGTCGGGTTTTTCCATGTACCATTCCTCTTTCATGGACCCGCGGCTGATGCCCTCGGAAATCAGGAATACGATTTTGGGGCGCGTGATACTGGCCAGAGTGTACTTGAACCGGGACAACACATGGCTGAAGTATTTCATATCGGTTTTATACCGCATCTCTTCAGATTCCCGGTCCTTTGATTTCTGTTGCCTATTGAAATACATGGAGTCGCGATCTGGCAGCCCTTGCGACGCGTCCAGCATGTGTCCCAGGCTATTGCGCTTTCCCATCCGCATCCGTTGTTCCGGTAATTGCCTGAGATCCTTGATCCATTTCTTGAGCGATTTTTTGTTCCTGGTGGGGCCACCCACTAGTTTTAGGCCGCCGCCGGCGTTATTTTCCAGGAGAATTACGGAATCCGAGTCCGGCATTTTATCCACCAATCCGAGGGCGATCTCTTTTGAGCGGCGCAAACCAGACACGCTGTTGAAGATGGAGTCGATGATAATGAACACATAGCGTTGGGGCGGCGATTGCGGGTTTGCCGGTTGCAGGGATTTCTCTTTCTCCGTATCGTCGAAGACATAGCGGTTGAAGAGGACGATCGGCGTCTCCTTACCGTTGATTCTTAAAACCAGGTCCTCTTTTTTTAGATCGAAAAATGGATTTCCGTCATTGTCTAACGCGAATACAGGAATCACCTGCATGTTAACTTTCACTTCGTATTGCAGCGTCTCTTCGTCCTGTCCCCAAAAAACCTCGACTAATAAAAACATAACTATCGCCAGCAAGATTCCTTTCTTCAAATCGATCCTCCGCTCGTACATACCAAATTGTACGAAAAATTTTCACTATTTGCAAATACGAATGGAAGGGGACAGGCGGAATTCTGCTTGCCTGTCCCCAGCTCTTCCCAGTCCACCTTCTGCAACTCTACATCGAGAGGGGAATCGTTTGTTTTTTTCGATGCCCGGCTGCCGGCGATTTGGCGAAACGTTGACTGGGTAAGGGTTTTATTTGCATATCTAACATATTCATCTGCTTTTGTTCCATTGTCATCTGCGTCTGTATCGTTCTCATCAGCTTCTATTTCATACTCATCCGCTTGTGTTTCATTGTCATCTGTCTCTGTTCCGTTCCCATCCGCTTGTGTTTCACTGTCATCCGCTTCTGTTTCATACTCATCTACGCCTGTTCCAGAATCATATAACCCGGCAACAGACGCATGTGATTTTGTTTCGTTGATAGATGAGTCTAGTACGGAAGCAAATTCTTCCGTTTCTCGAGCCATTAGGTTTGGGGCTGGCGCATTGATTATTGTTGCTGACATAGGACAGTCCGTCCGATACGCGCATGGAGCGATGAGGGAAGTAATGGGAACAGATTGATTATATGCCGGCTTATAAATTTTTGCATAT
>JAHELQ010000065.1:0-4760 GCA_024644125.1 Candidatus Aminicenantota bacterium
CCACAATGATATCGCCGCTGCCGTAGATTCTGTAGGTGACAAAATATTTCGATTCTTTGGCGGGAATCATGAATTCAGTCTCCACCTCAAACACACCGCGGCTTTTCTCCGCGATCCCGAATTTGGTGATCAAACGATCGCCGCCTGCTTCGCGCCACACTGCACACCGTTTCGGCATATCATTGCCGAAATCGTTGTCTGTGGGGGCCCGCCAGAAATCCGGAGCCGGTCCTTCCTTGATAAACTGCACTCCCTTGTACATCCAGGAGACCATCAATCCTCTCATAGCATGAAAGGTAACGCTGAAATCAGGGCCGGAAAAAGTGAATAAATGCCCGTCCTTTTTTAAGGTTACCCGGGGCATCTTTTTGATATTGACCGGTTCCATTTCTTTGTAGATCGGCATCTTCAATTGTTCCCACGCCACCTCGTGCCCTTCGGGAATCAAGGGCTCCACACTATTGGTGACAAAATGGAGGTTCAGAAAATATTCGGTCCCGGGTAGAGGTTCTATCTGCGGCAGTTTCAATTGCAAAATCGCGGATTTTTTAGATTCCACATTTAACCGGCGCTCGATGCCCGACCAGACAACCTCTCCGTCGGCTACTATGTCCCATTTCAAATCCAATCCGTGCAAATCCTTGAAATCATAGCGGTTGAAGAGCTCGATCTTCCCGGTTTGTTCGTCCGCCCATCCGGCTTTCACATATTGGTAGACCTTTTTTACCTCCCAGATATGCGGATGGAGCTGGCGGTCCGGGAACACCAAACCGTTGATGCAGAAGTTCTTGTCGCTGGGCGTCTCTTTGGGACCAAAATCTCCGCCATAGGCCCAGTATTCCGCTCCCCAGGGGGTTTGGGCGTAGAGTCCCTGGTCCACCCAATCCCAGATGAAGCCGCCCTGCAATTGCGGATGGCTATCGATGACATCCCAGTAATCCTGGAGGTTGCCCACACTATTACCCATGGCGTGGGCGTATTCGCACATGATCAAGGGACGGGTTTGTTCCGTCTCGGCATATTTTTTCAGATGATCGATTCGTGCGTACATGGGGCAATAAATATCCGTATGCGGCTTTAATTTGGCCTGCTCGTACTGCACCGGCCGCGAACCGTCCCGCTCCTTGATCCAGCGGTAAGTAGCTTCGAAATTCACCCCATCGCCCGCTTCGTTCCCCAACGACCAGATAATGATGCAGGGATGATTCTTGTCCCGCTCCACCATCCGTTGGGTGCGGTCCATATGGGCCAATTGCCAGTCCGGGTTGTTCCCCAGGGTTTTCCCAGGATCATAACCCATGCCATGGGATTCGATGTTGGCTTCGTCAATCACATACAATCCCATTTGATCGCACAACTGGTACCAGCGGGGGACATTGGGGTAATGACTGGTGCGCACCGCGTTGATGTTGAATTGCTTCATCAACTGGATATCCTTTACCATCATCTCCTCTGTCACCACCCGGCCGGTTTTCGGTTCGTGCTCATGGCGATTCACCCCTTTGATAGTGATGGCCACGCCGTTCACCAGCAATTGCCCGCCTTTGATCTCCACCTTCCGGAAACCCAGCTTGTGCCCTGCCGCCTGAACGACCCGGCCTTTTTTGTCCAGTAGCGTCACCACCAACGAATAGAGATTCGGCGTTTCGGCCGTCCATTTAGCCGGGTTCTTAACCTTTTTTTCAAACGTGAATGAAGCGGTATCTCTCCCTTCCACTCTGACCTCTTTCTCCATGGGGGGGAACACAGGCTGGTCGCTACCGTCCAATAATTCCACGCGAAGGCGGTGATGTTTGTCCGTCCGCTTGCGCTGATTTTTCACCGCCACGGACAATTTAAGCATGCCATCTTTGTATTCTTCGTCCAATTCCGCCCGGGCGAAGAAGTCCCAAATTCGTACCTCCGGCACGGCCAGCAAAAACACATCCCGCTCGATGCCGCTGATTTTCCAGTAATCCTGGTCTTCCAGGTAAGCGCCGTCGCTCCAGCGATACACCTCCAGAGCCAGAGTGTTCTCTCCTTTGCGCAAGAAGCGGGTGATATCGAATTCCGCCGGAGTTTTGCTCCCCTGGCTATAACCGACCTTCTCTCCATTCACCCATACATAGAACGCCGACTTCACACCGCCGAAATGCAGAATGACCCGATGTTTTTTCCAGGCCTCGGGAACGGTGAAACTGCGTTTGTACGAACCCACCGGATTGTAATCATGCGGGATATAAGGCGGATTGGCAGGAAACGGATAATCTGTGTCCGTATATATCGGCACTCCGTGCCCCTGCAATTCCCAATTCCCCGGGACGGCGATATCATTCCATTCACGGGTATCAAACTCATCCTTGTAAAAATCCAACGGCCGGTCCTCAGGTTTGCGCACCCAGTTGAATTTCCACGTGCCGCTCAATAACAAATAATAAGGCGAGTCAGCGGCCCTGTCTTTGAGCGCCTGCTCCCGGTTGGCATACGGAATGTAATAAACATGGGGTTTTTCCCGGTTGCGCTCCACCACCTGCGGATTTTCCCAATCCAACACAGTCTGGGCCACCACAAACGGCGCCAATATCGCGCCCAGTAATACACCTACAATGCATCGAACCATCGATAGCTTCCTCATAACAATGCTCCTTTACTCCTCGGTTTTATAATTTCGGGACATATTGTCCTTCAAGGAAATATCACACATCAATTAGGATATATAACACTTCCCCCCCAAAAAATCAACACACGTCACCCGTGTACCGCAAATCGAATTGCCGGCGAAGCGGGATTAGAACTTCCGCTTCGCGACTCGACAACAAACACTGCTCTACTTCCTGCTCCGCCTGTCCCCAACTCTTCTGAAGGGCGGCGGCGTTGGAAGATAGAGATAGAGCTCGGCTATCTCCGGGGAACGATCAGGGATTCAGTCCACACATGAGTATAGACGATTGGCATTCGACGCAGGATGGGATCACGACACTTCCACCTTTCAGTTTTTCCAATTGTGGGTTATCCATGGAAGTGACAAAACTTTTGACGTGTAATTCGGTGAGGTTTAGCTTTTTTTTCATGTTTTTTACTCCTCTTTCCTAAATTTAATTTCCCTCCGTGAGATGAGTATGATTATAAGAGATCTAGATTGGACATTCAAGGGGAATAATGAAAGAGGCTTATTCGCGACGAGAGGAGACTCCCCTGGTTCGGGAAAACATGTTCTGGTAATGAAGGATCGGGGAGAATGGAGGGCCGCCCCGGTGTGCGACGAGGCGGCGGGTGTCGTTACAGTCCGAGGTTGTTATTGGTGTATTTGGTGATGAGCTTGACGCGGAGGTCTTTGTACATTTTCACCACTTTTTCCATAGCGCCGCGGGTGTAACCGGTGAGGAACCGTTTGGCTTGTTGTGGGGATTTTTTGTAGAGAGCCAGGGCCTTTTGGTCGATGACCGCCTGCTCTTCGAAAAAGCCTCGTTCCATGGGATCGCGAACCGCCTGCAGGTCTTTGATGGCCTCTTGCCAACGAAGATAGAGTAGGTTCTCGACAAAATCGATGGCCCAGCGGGCGGAATCCTCGCTGAACATCCGGGGGTCGTAGGTCGTGTAGAGGGGCGAAATCTCCTGCACGCCGGCGTAGATAGGGACATAGGCGCTGGTGTACTGGTTGTCCACATAAAACCAATACACGCCGCCGATGGCGTCGGGCAGCCAATCGCGCAATTGCGCCACCATACCGTAACCGCCGCGGGAGACCGGCCTGCGCCAGGTAATGTCCAGCAACTTGCGCATGTCGCGGGTGGGAAACGGCGTCGCAAGGGCGCTCTTTTCATAGCCGCCTTTACCGTCCGGGACCATCCAATCGGTATCCGCCGTCGTGTCGTAGATGGTCCCTTCGAACACCGATCGCTGAAACGCGATGACATCCTGCACCGAGACTTTTTCGTCCGGTTTGATGGAGAAGGGATAGGTGGAAATGGGTTCCAGGTATTGATGGTAGGCGTCGTAGCCTTTGTAGGGATCGTCGAGCC
Source organism: Candidatus Aminicenantota bacterium (assembly GCA_024644125.1). GTDB lineage: Bacteria > Acidobacteriota > Aminicenantia > UBA2199 > UBA2199 > JAHELQ01. The sequence goes on from JAHELQ010000065.1 coordinate 4,002, forward strand.
TTTTGTCCGGCCAACCGGCGGAGGGGGCGAAGGTGGAATAGAAGAGCCAGAAACGGCTCATGGCCCATTCGCGGGGAATGGGAGAGTAGGCTTCTTGCCAGATAAACGGGCGGCCGGCGGCGGGATCGTACCAGCCGCGGTCGATGGCCTCCTGCTTGTAGTTTTTGGAAGCCATGAACTCGTCCGGTTTGGAGAGGTCGATCTCCTTGATAATACTCCAGTTGGGGACCATGGTCACATGATCGTCCGGCACCCGTTGGGCTGCCCAAATAGCTCCGGGTTTGCCGCTCTCCCGCGTCCAATCTTTGCCGACGCTGAATACCTCCAGTACCCAGGCTTCCTGCGGGTCGGCGATACAGAGCGCCTCCGATTCAGGACCGCAGGAAGGGAGAAATCCATAAGTGTCCATTAATTGGGTGATCAGCGAGACTGCTTCGCGTGCGGTTTTGCACCGCTGCAAGGCGAAGGCCTGGGCCTGCTCGATGGTCATGATTTGTAGGCCGGTCTTACGGTCTACCTGAAGCTCATCCCGTTGGCTCATGGTACTTTCGCCGATGGCGAGCTGGAATTCGTTGATGTGGGAATAGCCGCTGTGGAAGTAGGTGTAGGTCTGTTCCACCTGCGGGATGTAGCCGATGATCTCGCCATATTCGTGAAGCGGTTTCTCCACATCCTGCAATCCGTAATAAACCGGGGCTTTGTCTCCTTTTTTGAAGCGGCGGCCGTGGATCACATGGACGCGGCACTCCGGAGCGGCGC
>JAHELQ010000065.1:4770-15592 GCA_024644125.1 Candidatus Aminicenantota bacterium
CGCCGGTATGGCTGGTGATGACCGAACCGTCCTTCGATGCTTTTTTGCCCACCACGATATCGGTACAACTCCAGGCGGGGGTGAGCCAGAGAAACGACGTGATCAAAATTGCGATGATGATAACGATCCATTTTATTTTATTCATAATTCTCTCCAAAAAATAGTGTTTGCCTTATCATTGCAGCAGCCATTCCTTCAAGTCGGAGACCATTCTCTGTCGATCCTCTTCTTCGAAGGACTTGATAAAAGTGAAGTGATTGCCTTTTTTCAAAATCATTTTCAAGGTATCAACGCCTCCGGCCAATTCCACCTGGGGCGCCGACCAGGGATCGTTCTCTCCATAGATGGCGAGGATACGCTTCCCTTTGGTACGCAGAAATTCATCGAGCTCCCGCATGATGGAGGGATCGAAGGGCAGTTCGACATCCTGGGGGGCGAAGACGAAGTTGGAGTAGTCATCGCAGCTCAACAATTCCTGCACATTCCTGGTCACGTAGCCGTAGTAGCCAAATTCCGTCGCGAATTGGTACATGGCCGGGGAATTCATCGATTGGTCGGCATACGAGCCGAAGGAGACCACTTTTTTCAAATGGTCGAACACGCGCCAGGCTTCGGCGTTATCGGCGGGGATGGCCTTGCAGTCGATCTTCTCGTATTGCCAGAAGGAGAAGGGGTACTCGAGGACCGCGTACTCGAAGGCTTTTTCGGCGCCGATGGAGTAGATGAACCGTTTTTTCTCGGAGTACTCGATAAATATGGGCAGGAGCTCCGCCTTCCGTTTTAATACCGCCCGCTGGAATTTGATCAATTTGCGGCGGCAAAAATCGTCGCCCACAGTTTCGAAGAAGGCATCGATACGAGGTTCTGCTTGCGCCAGATTGAGGGGTGCGTCGTAGGCGACGGTGATTGCCGCGTCGTCCGGGTAATATAAGCGGTAGGCCAACGCCGTCTGCCCCCCTTTGCTCCAGCCGGTGGCGATCCACTTGTTTGTATAGAGCTTGCCCAACAATTGGCGAATGCGATGGTAATCTGCGGTGGCTTGCTTGAGGTTGAGATATCGCCAATCCATCGTTTTGGGAAGAGATTTACCGAAGTATCGATGCTCCACCCGGATCTCGTTGGCCCCCAGGAGCTCGCTCAATTCACGGATGTAGTTGTGCCGGATGGCGTAACCCTCGGTCACCAGCGCCACCGGAGCTCCAGCTTCCAGATGGGAGACAAGTATCCGTTGCTGGAATGAGGGACCATCGGGCCTGTCGTGGTCCAGAGGTTGAACCAGCATTATCTCGAAGGCCTTTGCGAACGGAGGTTGCGGCGTGAGTTGTTTAACCGTCGCCCCCGGAATTGTTTGCAGGGATTCTTCGAGCGTCAACACCGGGGCTTTCCCGCAATGTATCATCGCCGCCATCAAAAAGACGGCGCAGACGACGGGTAAGATTGCGTTGATTTTTATCTTCGTTCTGAATCTATTCATACCTACCTCTTTGTAAAGAATTCATCCTGAGACCCGGTATACCGAACTCATGCCGAAGCCGGTGATGACGCGGTAATAACCGGAGAGTTGGCGATCGAGCTCGCGGTCACCGGTATCCACCAGCAACGGCCGGCCCGCCAACGCCGCCAATTTACCGGGGGTCGAGACAATCATTATATTATTTTTCCCGATCAGTCTCAAGACCGCGGGGCTCAATTGTTGATTGCCGCGGCCAAACACATAGCCCTGTCCCCCGATGGGAGTGATTATCAGGCGGAGGGGCGCCGATGAGCGCTCGACAATCTCCAGCAATTGCAACTCTGTGGCGTCTTTGACCAGCAGCGATCGGTCCTTCACAACGTCGATTCCCAATAGCGAACCCTCCAGTCCCAGCCGCTCCATGATGGGACGGATGGTGGTGCCGGCGCCAAAGAAATAAACGATCCGGTCATCCATCCCTTCCATCACCGAGGCAGCGATGGCCTGTTGCAGATATCTCTCATTTTCGGCCGAGCCGGTCTTCAACCGCTGTGTGAAGCTGTGTCGCAGGGGAATGGTGAGATAGCCGTAAAGTCGGGCCGAGAGTATTTCGCGGCGGTAATCATCCTCGTCGATATCCATTACTTCGGCCTCCACATACCGACGAGCCTTGCCTTCCACAACCAATGCCGCCAACTCCCCGGCCAATTGGGGATTTTGCGCGAATACCGCCGAATGGATCTTGACGCCCGCCGGAATTCCCAACACCGGAAGGGTATTGCCGACCGCCGTGAACACATCGCGGGCGGTGCCGTCGCCTCCGGCGAAGAGGAGCAACGAGGCATCCTTCCCCTTGATCAGCGACGCCGCCTCGATGGTATCTTCGGCGCACGTGACGTCGCCGGCGGGGACAGGCAACACCTCGGGCTCGAATCCCAGCGAACGGGCCGCGTCCTCCCCCATGGAGCCGCCGCCGGTTACGAGGCGGATTTGTCGCTTCAAGCGCCCGAGGACTTGTAAGGCGACCGCAGTTCGCTCCTGCGCTTTAGGTCGCGCTCCCAATCGCAGGGCTTCGCGCAACGCCGCATCGCCGTCCGTCCCTTTGAGGGCGACGGCGCCTCCCATGCCGGCGATGGGGTTGATGATCAAACCAATGGTGGTCATCCGTGTTTTTTCAAATAAGCTCGCCAGGTGCAGGCCCATTTGGCCGGATCGTCGAACCAGCTCTCGTCGATCTTGTGTACCACGCTGTTGTGGGGCGCGGTTTTCACGATCTGGGGTTCCGTTCTCGCCTCCTCCACCACATGGCGCAACCCATCCAGATATTCATCCAGTTCATCTTTGGAGTATGATTCTGTGGGTTCGATGGTGAATGGTTGCGGCACTACAAACGGATGGTGGCTGGACCAGAGGTGGAAGCCGAAATCGGCCATCCTGAATGTAATATCATGGGTATCGACGCCGGTCTCTTTGTAGAGCTCTTCCCAACTATAGCGCACCTGCTCGATGCGCCGTTCGCCGCCGGGAAATGGAGACGAGGCGCCCTGAATTTCGGTGATTTTTTTCAGTACATAATTATTGTTCAACACAGCGACGCGAGCCACCTCTACCAGACCTTCGGCACCGAGGCTCAAAATCCAGGCGTACGATTTCAACATCACCTGGAAGGCGCCGTAGAAGCTTCGGCTCTTGCCGATGGAATCGGGGATGTCGTAGTCCAGGAAGTAGTTCTCGCCGTCGAAGTCCACCAATGGAGCCGGGAGGAAACGCTCCAACTCACCGGTCACTCCCAACGCTCCGGAAGCGGGGCCTCCGCAGCCGTGAGGGGCGCCGAAGGTCTTGTGCAAGTTGAAGAAGCACATGTCGAAGCCGGCATCGCGCGCCCGGGTGATGCCCAGGATTCCGTTGGCATTGGCCTGGTCGTATCCGCACAATCCGCCGGCGGCGTGCACGATTTCGGTGAATTCTTTGATGCGGGGATTGAAGATGCCGATGTCTTCGGGATTGGTGATGAATAGACCGGCGGTCCGTTCGGACACCGCGGCTTGCAACGCCTCGATGTCGGGAAACCCTTGTGAATCGGGGTAGATGGTGATGATCTTGTACCCTTTGACCGCAGCCGCAGCCGCGTCCGAAGGGTGGCTGAAGATGGTGGTGATCAATTCGTCCCGTTGATCTCCCTCGCCGCGGGTTTCGTGGTATTTATGCATAATGGCCGCCATGTTGAAAATAGCATGGGAACCAGAGCTGGGCTGTAGGGAGAATCGATCCATACCCGAAATCTCCTTGAAAAAATGCTCCAATTCCGCCATCACCTGCAACGCTCCCTGCACAGTGGATTCGTCCTGGAAGGGATGAATCTTTGCCGCTTTAGGGTTTCTGGCAAAAACTTCGTTGATTTTCGGATTGTATTTGACAGTGCAGGTTCCCTGTCCGATATCAACATTCAAGTCGCCGCCGAGATTTTGTTGGGACAGGCGCAGAAAATGCTTGAGCACTCTCATTTGCCCCACCTCCGGCAGAGTCGGAGCTTCCGCTCGCAACATGGCATCGGGGATGCCCCCTTCGCCGTCGCCCACTTCGTCGATGATGGCCTGCTCGGCTTCCGGGACATGGATGCCCCGCTGCCCCGGCGTGTGCAATTGGAAGATGACCTCTTCGTCCCATTTGGCCTGGTGAAAATTTCTCAATTTGCTTCCCGATTTGATCTTCATGATGGCCTCCTTATGAATTGGCGATGATCTCTTGCAACGCCCCGACCAGGGCATCGATATCTTCTTTGGCGTGCACTTCGGTGACGCAATAGAGCGCGCACTCAGCCAATCCATCGAATTCTTCGCTCAAATCCTTACCGCCGAAGATTCCCCGCTTCAGTAGCTCCCGGTTGATCTCTTCCACCCTCTTGCCGGTTGCGGAGAAATCGACTGTAAACTCCTTGAAATGGGAGGCTTTGAAGCGGATATCGACCCCTTTCAGCTCTGCGATTTTTTTCATGGCGTATCGGGATTTCTGGATGATGGTGCGGTTCAATTCCCGCATCCCTTCGGGCCCCATGAGGGAGAGGTACACGGCAGCGGCGATTCCATGCAGAGCGGACGCGGTTCCGACAAATTCCTTGCCCTCTTCCCTAACTCCGAAACTGGTCCGGTCGTACGCCACGTCGCCGAAGCCCCATTCGCCCTCTACATTGGTTCTGGCGATGCCGAACAAGCGGGAGGGATATTCCATGACGAACCGTTCTTCGTCGCGGGTGGCGATAAAGCCTCCCAGAGCTCCACCAAAATACATGTGGTTCCCCAACGCCTGGATATCACCGCAGGCGATGTCGGCTCCGTATTGGGAAGGCGGTTTGAGAAGACCCAGGGAAATCGGATCAACACCGACGACACACAAGCCGCCGTGCCGATGAAGGATTGCCGAGATCTCACTCCCCTGTTCCTCGATAACTCCCAGATACGAGGGATTTTCGAAATATACGGCAGCCACGGTGTCATCGCATTTGACCTTCAAATCAGCGAGATCCAGCATGCCGGTCTCCGGGTCGTGGGCCACCAATACGATAGACATTACCGGTTCGCAGTAATTGCGGATCACCGACAACCGGTCGGGCGACACTGTATCGGCCACGAGAGCCGTTCGACGACCGGTGATACGACCGGCCATACGAATGGAGGTGCTGCACGCCTGTCCCCAATCATAGGTGGGAACATTCACCACATCCACATCCAACAATTCGCCCATCAGACTGGTGTATTCAAACAAGGCCTGGAAGCGGCCGTGATCCTCGTAAGGCTCCCCGGCGTAAGCGGTCAAGAATTCCGACCGCTGCACAATCTCATCCACAATGGCGGGGACATAATGGGGAGCGCAACCTCCGCCCAAAAAGCCAATATACTCTTCGCACGAGATATTCTTCGAGAGTACCCTCTCCACATGCCGCTTCAATTCCATTTCGGAACTCAAGGCCGGCGGGATATCCATTTTCCCTCTGAAGCGCAGGTCTTCAGGTATATCTTCATACAATTGCTCGATATCTTTTACCCCGATCTCCTCCATCATTAGCCGTTTGATGACCGGTTCGGAGTTGGGGATGTAGGGATGCACACGGTTTCGTTTCATCAAATTCTCCTTGTCACGCGATTCCGCCGCCGTCCACCACCAGATGAGTTCCGGTGACCCAGGTGGAGAGATCGCTTCCAAAAAACAGTACGGCGTTGGCCACATCTTCGGGAGTTCCCACTCGCCGAAGCGGACGATCGGCGGCTTCGTCCATGAACGTATCCATATCTTCACCCAATTGGCGACACTCGCCCCGCAGGAGCGGGGTGTCCACATCGCCGGGACATACACAATTGACGCGTACATTGTGCTTGCCGTGATCGATGGCCATGGCGCGGGTGAGATTCAAGACTCCTCCTTTGGCGGCGCAATAGGAGACCGCGTCGGGACCACCCTTGAGGGACCAGCCGGACCCGGTATTGACAATACTGCCGCCCCCATTGGCGATCATGTGGGGAATCACGTGTTTGGACAACAGATAGACGCCCTTGAGCATGACGTCCAGCGCCAGATCCCATTCATCTTCCCCGATGTCCACCGCATTTTTGCGAATAGCCACGCCGGCGTTGTTGAACAGGATGTCTATTTTTTTGTACTCTCCGATGATCGCTTCGACAACGCTCTTGCAATCCACCGCCGAGCGCACGTCGCAAGTATAGAACGTCGCGTCGTACCCATCCTGGCGCAACGCAGCCTCAGCGTCGCTTCCCTTCTGTTTATCAATATCCAGCAAAGCAACGGAAGCTCCGGCTTCAGCCAGTCTGCGGGCGGTCCCAAGTCCGATCCCAGATGCTGCGCCGGTGAGAACCGCCACCTTGCCGTCCAACGAAATTAATTGCGTAATTGATTGCTTCATAATCTATAACTACTCCTAAATAATATTAGCGGAACACAAATCCATCTTTGAGTGGATCGTCGGGATCGAAGTAAAATTCGTTGCGCCCGACAATGGACGCGCTCCCGGTCACTTCAGGCACCACCGCCTTATAGGGCCCGAAGTCAACAGTCTCCGCCACCTTGACATCAAAACAAGTTCCCAGGATGCTCTCGATGGTGATACTCTGCCCGAGTTCGATCTCGCCGCGGCCGAAATGAATGGCCGCCCTGCCGCTGACCCCGGTTCCAGTGGGTGAACGGTCTACCTCCCCTTCGGCGAAAATACACACGTTGCGACTATGATGAGAGGGATCCAGCGGCGGCCCGCAAAAAATAGTGCCATACAAAAAACCGAGATCGTCTTCATACGGATGTTTTATCTCATGCTTCGCCATTACGGCGTTCTTGATGCGGCGGCCCACATCGATCAAACGATCGTAATCTCCGGCTTCCATAGAGAAGCCAAAATCGGCGGCATCACAGTAGGCGTAGAAAGCGCCGCCGAAGGCCAGATCGAACCGTACTCTTCCGATTCCCGGTACATCCACTTCCAGATCATACTCCGCCACAAACGACGGTACGTTCACGAACGAAACCGACTTCACCCGGCCATTCACCCGGTGGGCCGTAGCCGTGACTCTACCGGCGGGCGTATCCATCTTGATCGCCGGATGATCGCCCTCTTTCTCGATCATCCCGGTCTCCAGCGCAACTGTGGCCAGAGCGATGACTCCATGCCCGCACATAGTGCTGAAACCCTCGTTGTGCAAAAACAACACTCCCAGATCCCCGTCTGCCGTCACCGGCTCCGTCACAAAAGCCCCGTACATATCCGCGTGACCGCGGGGCTCCCACATCAAACCGGTTCTGAGGGCGTCGAGATGTTCCCGTGCGTACTTCCGTTTTTCGAGAATGGTCTTCCCGGGAATCCTCTCCATACCGCCGGTAATGACCCGCAGCGGTTCCCCTGCCGTATGCGCTTCGATGGTCGTGATCACCGGCCAATGATCCGGCGGTTTCCAATTAAAATGCATAATATTCCTCCTGATAAAAATAAAAATTCCAGGCTGCGCCAGACCTCTGATATATCAGACATCAAAAGAGATGTCAACCACATCTATGGATTCAATTTATTTATAGGATAAAATAACCCGGGCGCCTGATGAATTCACCACCAGGCGCCCGGGCGTTGACATGCAATAATATATACAATAAAGGAAGTTTGGGCTATGCTACAAAATCAATACCTCGGATCCCCCTACATTTTCTCCCTTGTGATTCAACACCTCGACCTCATAGTGATATCTAGTTCCACTATCCAGTCGCGTATCCAACAGGCGATGATTTCCATCCGCCAGGTCGGAAGCGGCGATTTGGGCCACCAATTTCCTGCCGGCGCCGTCAATGGAGCGGTAGAGCTTGAAGACCAACGGGAGCGCGGCGTCAATCGCATCGCAAGAAATGTCTATTTCACCAATATCGTGTTTCAACGTATTTCCCCTGGAGGTTATCCTCTCCCCTTGCAAGCGGATCGGACTAAAATGCGCGACTATATGCATATTGGAAGTCACATTGCTGACAATCAACGGATTATCGGTCGATGTACCAAATCCTCCGTCGCCCGTCCAACCGACGAAAAAAGATCCCTCCGCAGCGATGGCTTTCACCGGCGAGCTGGAATCGCCTGATAACATCTCTTGAGAGCTCTCTCCCAGCAAGCTACCGCCATCATTCGCTTCGAAAATCACTTTAAACGCCTTTTTGGTTATAAAGGACTTATTTTCCCCAAAAACCGTTCCGGCGCTACTGGTGGCGTAGGCCCTGACATAATATTTGGTATTGGGCTCGAGGCCGGTCAAAGCGCTCTTGAAATATCCCATACCCGTACCATCCACAGTATGACGATCCGACAAATCCGGCCCCGGCTCCGTACTCCAACAAGTCCCCCGCGCCGTCACTTCCAGACCGCAGTCCATCGTGACTTTCCCCCTTACTGTAGCCGAAGCTCCGAATACGTCCTCAATATCCAATGTTTCAACACGAGCCATCCCCGGACATTGACTGTCTCCCAAGAACCAATCGTGAAGAAAATATTTGGGATCCAAAAGGCAGAAAGACATCATCATATTTCCACAATTAGAATTATAGCTTATCCCGTGTTTACTATCTCCAACTCGAAAAAATCCATGATCCGCAGCTTCCGTTTCGATTGTCCGGCCACACTACCAAATACCGTTGATTTTTCCGATCAAAGCCCACTATTAACAGGATCATGGGCGATAGAGGTATTTACAGAAAAACACAATTCGATCTCCTGTGAAAACAACGGCGACAGTGAAAAAAAGGCTAGAAAGATGATCTCAAATTTGATTACTTTGGGCATAAAAGCCTCCTCTTTTTTATAGTATCCAGCTATAAGACGGACTGTCATAACAGCCAGTCCCTCCCCTGGAAAATCAAAGGTCACGACATATTGTCCGGGGGTGGTGAAGGTTTTCTCCACCCCGAAGGAGGTACCGCCGCTGGTGATGGCGGAGACGCCAGTTATATTCGTCACGTCTCCCGTAGACACCACCGGAAGGTCGGCGCACATGCCATTGCCGGCAACGGCGTAGGCTACATAGTCCAGCTCCGCCCAACTCACCAAAAAATGACCGCAACGGGAATTATAGGCGAGGCCCGGTTTATTGAAGGTGGAATAGCGCCAATCATCGCCAATGAGGAAATTCTCCTGGGCGGACGTTCCCACCAGGGATCCGTCCAGCGCGACATATTGACCAAATTGGGCGTCCCGTTTGGTTTGACCACCTGTCCATGGATTCTCGGATATCCATCCGCGCCGAACTGTGTCCAGACGACCAAAAAACGGTGTGTGCGGCCTTCCCAGGCGACTTCCGGTTGGACGAACGGATGCACACCGTTGGCAGGACTCTCCTCACCGATCGCGAACCCTCCATCGGCCGATCCTACCAGATTGCCCGATTCCTCCAGCAACTGACCTTTGACCATGGAGCCAGACTCGAAATTATCCCGCCACACCACGAGAAAGGTTCGATTGAAACGGTCGAAGGCCACATCGGCTCTCAAATAGGACCAATAGTCACCACTAGCGCGTTGAAATCCGCCGGACGAAATAGGGAACTCTTCCGCCAACGGCTCTCCAGTATGGTTCAGCATTTGGCCGAACAGTTGGAAATAAAGCGCATTGTTTTCATCGAGATTGGATGCGCGTTTTTAATAAACCGACAAATACCGGTTATTAATCGAGTCGTAAGCGATAAAGGCCTTGGTGATGATCGGATCGCTCAAACTCTCTGTCCGCGATTTGAGTTGCGACACTTCTCTCTCGCGGGCTTCGAGCAACATCCGGTTCAAGGACTCGGTTTTGTTGTCGAATCTATCGCGCTCCGAAGCTACCGAAGCGAATGACAAAATTGGAATGATAAGCAGAAAGACCAAAAACAATGACATGAATGTACGCCTATGCGGCATATCTCTCCTCAAAAAATATAGTTTCCTGTGCTATTTTATTCAGTATAGATATTTTTTCAACCAACGGTGGATCTCTTTCCACCAGCGGACATTGTTCTGGGGGCCGCCGATGACATGCCCCTCGTCCGGGAACGTGACCAACCGGGAGGGAACCCTCTGTCGTTGCAACGCGGTGAACAATTGCAGACTTTCGGCATAAGGGACGCGGAAATCCATGAGGCCGTGTGTGACCAATGTGGGCGTCTTGAAATTTTTGGCCAACCTATGGGGCGACCAGCGGTCGTAGAGTTCCGGCTCGTCCCAGGGGGTCTCGCCCATGTCCCAGGCGGGAAACCAGAGCTCCTCGGTGGCGCCGTAGAAACTGGCGAGGTTGTATAGGCTGGCGTGGCTGACAATGCACTTGAAACGATCGGTGTTGCCCATGATCCAATTGACCGAATACCCGCCGAACGAGCCGCCGATAGCGGCGCAGCGTTGGCCGTCGATAAACGAGAAATGTTCGATGGCGTAATCGAGGCCTTTCATAAGGTCCTGGTAACAACGGCCGCCATAGTCCTTGCTTACCTCTTCACGGAATTTGGAGCCATATCCGCTACTGCCGCGGGGATTGATGAACAAGCCCACATACCCGGGGGTGGAGGACAGCGGAAAGGTGAACCAACCGCCCATATACCGGTCCGACCACATGTTCTGCGGACCACCATGGATGGTGAGCACCACCGGATATTTTTTTGAAGGATCAAAGCCCACCGGCCTCTGCACATACCCATGAACCTTTGTGTTATCCGCCCCTTCAAACCAGAACTCTTCGAGTTTCGGCAATTCCACTTCCGCCAGAAACGCAGCGTTGATGGAGGTGAGTTGTCGAGCCGCTCCTCCACGGGCAGGCATGGCGAAGAGCTCGTATGGGACATGGTTGTACGAGCGGCGGAAAATCAACTG
>JAHELQ010000066.1 GCA_024644125.1 Candidatus Aminicenantota bacterium
GAATCCCTCTCCAGCGACGACATAGGCGCATAAATACTTCTCGCCTGCGGCATTGTCCAATGCCAGAACAACAACATCGCGAACCTCGGAGAAACTCAACAAACGACTTTCAATTTCTCCCAACTCGATCCGCAAACCACGGAGTTTGACTTGAAAATCGATCCTCCCTACAAACTCAATCGCTCCATCCGGCAACCACCGGGCCAAATCTCCGGTACGATACATGGTTTCACCAGGAAGGAACGGATCGGGAACGAACCTCTCATCCGTCAATTGCGGGCGATTCAAATATCCGCGGGCCAGTTGGACTCCGCCGAGACAGAGCTCGCCCGGGACGCCGACCGGTTGGAGAGTATCATAACGGCCCAGCACGTAACAACGTGAATTGGCAACCGGAGGACCGATGGGAAACGTAGGCCGAGTACCGTCCACTTCCATGAAATGGCAGATGATCGTATGCTCTGTCGGGCCATAATTGTTCACTAAAGTAAAACTGCGGGGAGTGTATTCCCGCAGCCTGTCCCCTCCGGTCAGCACGATGCGTAAATTGCTGTTATCGTAATGTTTCATGTACTGCTCACAGAGTTGGGTCGGCATGAAAGAGATCGAGATGCAATAACGGTCGAAAAACCGGTTTAACTGTTCCAGATCAAGTTTGACAACGCCGGGAACAATAAAGATCGCAGCTCCGCAAGCCAGATAGGGAAACGTCTCCAGTACGGTGGCGTCAAAACCGAAACCTGCCATTTTGGAGGCCCGGTCCTGATACGTGACAGAGAAAGCGCGATTGTGCCAGGTCGCCATATTCACCAACGAGCGGTGTTCGATCACCACCCCTTTGGGTTGCCCTGTGGAGCCGGATGTATAGATCACATACACCGGATCCGACGCCTCACATTGGGGAAGGGAGATCTCTTCTTTTGCCGCCGGTCCGTTCGGGTCATCCATCACGATGAGAGTTGCCTCTTCCGGTAATTGCCCCCGCAATTTTCCAGGGCACAATACGATTTTGGCGGCGCTGTCGCCGATCATGAACGACACCCGGCTATGGGGATACGAATGATCGATCGGCAGGAACGCGGCGCCTGAACGAACTATGCCGACAAGCCCCACTATCATTTCCATCGACGGATCCGCCATAATAGCCACAATATCGCCGCTTCCGACGCCTCTGCTTCGCAACGTTCCTGCCAACCGTTCCGCCCGTTCCAGCAGACCTCCATAGGTTAAATATTCATCCTCAAACGCTGCGGCAATCTTATCGGGTTGCCGCCGCAGATGAGCATCGAGGAAATTGTTGATTGTCGCGGTGTGTGGAAAATCGGTAGATGTATCATTAAACGTATTCAGAATTTGATCCCGTTCATCATCCGGTAATATCTCGATCAGGCCCAGCGTCCGAGCGGTATTGGAAACAACGGCCGCGACAATACCACAAAAATAGCCGATGAAGCGCCGGATAGTTTCCTTTTTGAACAACCGCGAGCAGTACTCGACATTAAAATGCAGACACTCTCCCCGTTCAATCGCCGTCCAGGTCATATCAAACCTGGACACCCGACTCCCGTACTCAGCGATATCTTGGCCGGTTTCCCCCCGGGAATCATCTTTATCGGAAGATCCTGGCCGGGCGCCGGTATTTTGCAATGCGAACATGACATCAAATATCGGATTACGCCCAGCATCCCGGGTGACGGACAGGAGTTCCACCAACTCTTCGAATTGGACATCCTGGTTTTCGAACGCCTGAATCGTTTGCGCTTTTATCTGAGCCAGGAAGGTAAAAAATTCCATATCATGCGCGGGCGAATTCCGTAGCGCAAGGGTGTTGACAAACATTCCGATAATAAATTCAAGATCCGCGTGATTTCGACCCGCCACCGGTGTTCCGACGACGATGTCTTCCTGCCCGCTCAATTTCGCCAACAATATATTGAATAAAGCCAGCAAGACAATATACAAGGTCGCGCCATGACTGTGGGCCATATCCCTCAGCAACGCCGTGTCGCGCGCGCCGATACGAAAACTCGACAAGGATCCGTCAAAACTCTGGACTTCAGGACGCGGACAATCATAGGGCAATGCCAATACCGGAATATCATCATTGAAGGTTTTCAACCAAAATGCGTACTGTGCATCGATGCCGGATCGAACATCCTTGCTCCGTTGCCATTCGGCAAAATCTTTGTATTGGAGCGGTAACGCCTCCAGATCCTGTTGATCGAATAATTGATGGAATTCCCGGTTCAACACCTCCAGAGAAGTGCCGTCACTGATGATATGGTGCATATCCACCAACAGCAAATGCTCGTTTTTCCCTGGAGTCGCCATCGCCACTCTCAAGAGCGGCGCCTTAGTCAAATCGAACGGACGGATATGTTGCCGGAGCAATTGCCGTTCGTCATCATTTTCTTCGGGTTGGACCAATCGAAGCGTACATTCCACCTGATCGTGAATCCTTTGGACCGGCTCGTCATTAACCGTGGTAAAGCAACTTCTGAAGCTCTCATGCCGCGCCACAAGCGCGCGGAACACTGACTCAATCCGCTGGGAATCAATGTCTCCCGAGAGCCGGATGGCATGCGGAATATTGTATACAGTCGAGTTTTTATCCATTTGTTGCAAAAAGTAGAGACGGCTCTGGGCGGACGACACAGGATAATAGTCCTTCTTTTCCACAGGCGGTATGGTTTCGTAAGCCTGTCGTTTCGCTTCCCGGATCACATTCGCCAATCTTCGTATCGTAGGGGACCTGAAGATGTCGGTGATGGAGATCTGAATATCCAATTCCCGGTGAACACGGCCCGCCATGATGGTGGCTTTGAGAGAATGGCCTCCCAACTGGAAAAAGTCGGCAGTCACGCTGATGGAATCAGCATCCATTCCCAACACGCCGGCCCAGATTTCCGCTAGTTTCACTTCGATCTCGCCTGCCGGCGGGATAAAGGATCCGGACCTATTCATTTCCGGTTCGGGAAGGGCCCGTCGATCCACTTTACCGCTGGCGGAGAGTGGAATCTCATCCAGGAATATAAAATGGGCGGGAATCATGTAATCAGGCAAAAAACGCCCCAACTGGTCACGTAAGATCTGGTTATCTATATGACCGGCCCCCGCCAGATAAGCGCATAAATATTTTTCTCCGTCGGCTGAATCCCGCGCCAGAACAACTGCGTCGCCGATCCCTTCGATATCCAGCAAGCGGTTTTCGATTTCCCCCAATTCCACCCTGAAGCCGCGGATCTTCACTTGAAAATCCAGCCGGCCTAAAAATTCGATGGTCCCATCGGGAAGATACCGCGCCAGATCGCCGGTACGGTACAGAACATCGCCATACTTGAATGGATTCGCCACAAACCGTTCCGCCGTCAGCTCCGGACGATTCAGATAACCGCGCGCCACGCCATCCCCGCCGACGCACAATTCCCCCGCCACTCCCATTGGGCACAAACGCAACCGGCGATCCAGGATATAAGCGGTCGAATTGGCGAGCGGCCGGCCGATGGGGACATTGTCCGGATACTCGCGCGTGACGGCGTGGGCGGTGGAGAAACTGGTGTTCTCCGTGGGGCCGTAGCCGTTGACCACGACCATATCCGGATAATGGCGGCGGAGCCGGTTGATGTGATAGGGCGACAACGCGTCGCCGCCACAAATAATATGCCGCAATCCGCAGAAGATATCGATATCTTCCTGGGATAATTGATTGAACAGCGCCACTGTCATCCACATGGATCCGATATCCAACCGGCGGATCAACCTCTTGATAGAAGACGGCGATATGATTCGCTCTTTGGGAGCCAGACAAAATGTCAGGCCGTTCAGCAGCGTCCCCCAAAACTCGAAGGTGGATACATCAAATTCCAGAGCACAGGTTTGCAGGAATCGATCCCCGGATATAAATGGGAAATAATCTGTCTCTTTCACCAGACGAACAACGCCCCGGTGTTCCACCATCACACCTTTGGGCATCCCGGTGGAGCCGGAGGTGTAGATAATGTAGACCAACGATTGGGAAGGGACAGCCGCATCTTCAGTCAAATGGCGAGCGCCGCCTCCAACCGGGCGATCGGCTTGCAAACGGATTGTATCCAGAGCCGTTTCGCTCGAATCGGTGAAGTTCACGATATCGTCGGTGATCACGAAGCGGGCGTCGCTGTCGTTCCAGACATAGGCCAATCGTTCGGGGGGGTAAGCGGTACTGACCGGCATATATCCGGCTCCGCACCTTAAAATGGCGAGATAGGCCACAGCCACACTGGAAGTGCGATCCATCAATACAGCTATCACATCTTCTGGGCCGCATCCCCGGCTTCGAAGTTCTGCGGCCAGCAGGCCGGACTGACGGTGAAGTTCCCGATAACTGACGAAAAGATCTTCTGAAATCAAGGCGGTCCAATCCGGAGTTTGCCGTACCTGCCGGGCGAACAATTCATGCACCGAAGCCAGATTCGGATAATCGGCGGCGGTGTCGTTGAAATCTTCCAGCATCACCCGCTTTTCTTCGTCGGACAACACACAAATATCTTCCAATAAAATCCGGGGATTGGCGATCACTGCGGAGATAATAACCTTGAAATACTCCATGAAGCGAAGTATCGTCGCCTCGTTAAACAACGCGTCGCAATAACTGAGAAGGAAGAGCACTCTCTGCCCGTTGTCCTGTCCCACCAGATCCAGGTCGAATTTGACGGTGGTTTTGTCATATTGGAATTCACCGGTATCCAGATCTTCGAGTCGTTCGCCTTCGGCAACATCCCGCCGTTGGAGCGAGAAGAGGGTGTCGAACAAAGGATTCCGGCTCATATCCCGCTGGACAACGGCCTTTTCAACCAATTCCTCGAATTGGTATTCCTGGTTATCGAAGGCATCGAGAGTAAGGGCTCTCACTTCCGCGAGAAACTCCAGGAAGGTTTTCCGCCCCTCCGGTCTCCCCCTCAAGGCTAGAGTGTTGACAAACATACCGATGACCCGGTGCATCTCCGCGTGCCGCCGCCCCGCGATTGGGGTGCCGACTATAACATCTTCCTGGAGAGACAATTTATGAAGTAAAATATAAAATATCGACAGGAATAACATAAAGAAAGTGACATTGTTTTCGGAGGCGAGGGCTCTCGATGCATCTGTCTCGTCTTTTTCCAGGCAGAAGCGCAACCTCTTGCCGGAAAAGCTTTGCACCTCGGGCCGTGGGAAATCTGTCGGTATTTGCAAAACCGGTAACTCGCCGGAGAATATCCGCAACCAATACTGCTCTTGCCCATGGAAGGCTCCCTGCTCCAGCCGGTTATGCTCCCACCAGGCAAAATCTTTATATTGCAATGTCAACGGAGGGAGCTCTTCACCCCTATACAGGCGATTGAATTCTTCAAGTAAGATACGGTTCGAGAAGCCGTCGGAGATGATATGATGCAGATCATAAGCCAGGACGAAGCGACGTTCGCCCAATTTGACAGCCATTACCCGTAACAATGGCGCTATACTTAAATCAAAAGGACGGGCGAATTTTTTGATAGCATCTAGAGCTTCTTCTTCCGATGCCGCATCGGTAATCTCGATGGCGAATGCCGCATCGTCGCCCACAATCTGTACCGGCTCGCCATCCCGCAACGCAAATGATGTACGCAGAGTTTCGTGGCGGGCGATTAATGTGCGGAAGGTCTGTTGCGCTTTTTCAAGATCCAACGCGCCGTCGATCATATGGGCGGCCGTCATATTGTAGACGGTGCCTCCTCCTTCGAATTGCTCCAACACAAATATACGCTTCTGGGCCGACGATACCGGATACGCCTCCAGTTGGGGAGCCGGCTCGATAACAATCGCCCCGTCCGCCTTGCAAGGCCGGTAGCCGAAAGACTCTGCCAGCTCCCGGGTCACATCCCCCATAAAATCCTCAGTGATTTTTTTCTTCCAACTATCGGCGATGGCGGGTTCGATTTTTTTGTAATTGTGGAATTTGACGTCTCCTACCATCAAACCTTGCGAATGGATTCCGTCGGTCATCCGTTTTTTCGTTTCTCCATACGGCTCCAGCATCGCGGGATGGAATTCCAGATGCAAGAAGCCGCACAATTCTTTCACATACCGCTCCGGTTCTCTCACCATGGCTTCATATGACAACCGGTATTGACGATGCCCCGGAATGCCTTCCAGGAAGCCCTCGATATTCTGGTGGCAGATGACATACATCAATTCAGCGAACTGCCGCCGGGTGACGCCCAATTCTTTCAGGGTATTGCCGCCGTGGAGCAGATCCACCTTGGCCTCGACAGCCGAGCTGATCATACCGTAGGGATGACGTAACAAATGGATAAAATAGGCGTTCTCAAAATCACTCTCCATCCGCTTGAGAACTTGCGGGTACAGAGCGTAACCCGGGGTTTTGTCCACCAATAATTGGGGTGAAACCGCGTTCTGAAGATAGCGGTAGAATTCCTGTACCGTGAGTCCCTGCTCACGCATCTGCTGGAGCAAGTTTTTGGCCTCGTCCGCGCCGCAGCGTTTGATCTCCATCAACGCCCGCACTGCCGCCTGGCTATCGGACCGGTCGTCCGCCAGACGGTTGAAAAACATGAGTCCCAACTCAGGCGGCGAAAAGATGCCCGGATGCCCCCCGAGAATAACCCGAAGCAATGTCGAACCGGAACGGGGCGGCGCCAACACAAACACCGCCGGAGGATTTTTTCCCGCGCTTTTATTTTCAAAAAATTCCACCTGCGGCAACCAGGAGCGAATTCTCTGGATAGTGTCGTCGGTTACAACCTCCGACGCCTCGTCGCCGGCCGCGCCGCCGGAAGGATCGATGATCCTGGCAGCGGCGGTAGGGTAATGCTCCTTGAAATAATCCGCCAGCGAGGAAATAGTGGGGGCGTTAAAAATGGCTGTCACATGGACGATCTCTCCCAACAATTCTTTGTACTTGTTGACAAACATCATGCCCCGCAACGAATCGCCCCCCAATTCGAAGAAATCATCGTGCACACCCACCTGGTGAATTCCGAAGTACTCCTGCCAGATGTGGGCCAGCTTTTCTTCCAACCGGTCCCGCGGAGCGACGTAAGGAGCGCCGAGTTCGGGCCGGTCCATCATGGAATCGGATTTGGTCATCTTCTCGATGGTATCCATGGCGCCGGGTTTGTCGTCGCCCGCTTGACTCCAGTGCCGGCTATCGAGCAAGAGCTTCAAATCGATGGTGGAAACCAAAACTTGCGGGAAACGGCGACTCAAGATACGGGTCAGGGCATCGAAGCCTTCATCGGGCAAGATGCCGTGGGAGAGCATTTTGTGAATATCCATAACATTGCGCTTTTTCAAAGACTCAACCGCCATCCCCACCTCTTGCCAGGTATCCCAGTTCACAGAGACGGTACGGCACATACCCTTTTGATTGCGACTATGGGAAAAGGCATCCATAAAGGCGTTGGCGGCTCCATACCCAACATTGCCGTAAATGCTGAGCACGGAGCTCAGCGATGAACATAGCAGCAAAAAATCCGGCTCATCGGCATCGAAGAGTTCCGCCAAAAGTAGCGTACCCTTCACCTTGGGGGCGAGAACCGTTTCGGTCATCTCCCGGGAGCGAGCCTGAATGAGCCCGCCGTCGGCGACGCCGGCGGAATGAATCACGCCGTTGACAGGACCGAAGCGGCGATGCACCTCGGTTTTGACCGCGATCATTTGTTCAGCGTTCGCCACATCCGCTTGTAGCGCCATCACCTGGGCGCCCTTCGCCTCCATCTCCCGGATCAGGGTGATTTTTTTGAAGATTGGATCGCCCTCATCATGGTCTTCGAGATACCGATCCCAATCTGCCGGCAGAGGAAAAGCCGAGCGGCCGATCAGAGCCAATTTCGCCTGCACGGTAGCGGCCAGATGGCGGGCAAACGACAAACCCATGCCTCCCAAACCGCCGGTGATCAAATACACTCCGCCATTCCGTAACGTGGGAATAGCCCCCTCTCCTTTACCAAGAGCTTTCGCTTGAGCTTCAGGTATCCAACGGTGTCTTCCCCGTAGCGCCGACACCGTCTCCGCATCCTCATCCGACCATTCGCGCCAGAGAAGCTCCAAATCCAACGAGCCATAAGCCTGGTCTTCAGGATCAAGATCGATGAGCCGGCACTGAATAGTGGGGTATTCCTGGGAAATGGCCCGCACCGGACCGGATACCAGAGCCTGGAATGGATTCAACTCTTCTTTGCCGGTGACGGAAAAACAACCGGCGGTGACGACGTTGACGGCGAATTGGCGGTCGCCGGCAATCTTTCCGAGAGAGCGGGCGATAAAGAGTAAACCGTAAAAACAGGCATCTAGAGCTTCATCCCGATCCACTTTACCGAGCGGCCACAAATAGAGAATGGTGGATGGAAGTCTGTTCTCGGAGTCGAGCCGCCGGAAAAGAGACAGATAAGAATCCTCATTCGCTACATCGATGCCTTCATCCATTCGCACAGAGATCACCGCGATCTCTTGATTCCGCAAAAATTGGATCAAGCGCCCGCTCAGGCAACCCTGGTCTGCGAACATCAACACCGACGATGGATTGTCGCCCTCGCCTGCCCGGTCGTTGATCGCCTGCTTCCAGACGGGAACGTAGAACCAATCGGCCACATCCGGCCGTTTGATTTTTTGGGGTTTGGGAGATAATTGCCCCTGCAACACCTCGGGACCGAGCCAGAAGCGCTGCCTCTGGAAAGGATATTTAGGAAGCGGCAAGCGGCGGCATCGCTCTTCCCGGTAATAGGCTGTCCAATCGACCGCCGCTCCTTGAAGCCAGAGATGTCCCAACTTGGCGACGAGGAAACCGTGGTCCGCCGCCGCCTCCTGAGGATGACGCATCAAATTGACCACCACATGGTAGTCGGTGAGATGGTTATGATTGCGAACAAACGTACTCAACGCTTTGCCGGGTCCCACTTCGACAAAACAGGCATTCTTCTTTTTCAAAAGCTCACCCGTCCCCTTGCCGAAATGGACTGTGCCGCGAATGTGATTGGACCAATACGATGGATTTGTCGCTTCTTCATTTGTTATAGATTTACCGCTGGCATTTGAGATGAAACTCTGCCGCGGCGGATGAAGTTCAAGCGTTGCCACTTCGTTTTTAAATTGATCGAGGATCGGATCCATCATATGCGAATGAAAGGCATGCGAGACATGAAGCCGGCGGCAATTGACCTGCCGCTCCTCCAATTTTTTCTGAAAAGCGTCCACCGCTTCATGGGGACCGGACACCACGCAACTGGCACTGCTATTGACGGCCGCCAACGAGATATTGGGGTCAATCAGGGGCAGTAGTTCCTCTTCCGGCAATGCCACGCTCAGCATCGAACCTCCGGGAAGCGATTGCATCAACCGCCCGCGTAACGCGACAATCCGCAGGGCGTCTTCCAGAGTGAACACTCCGGCCAAACACGCGGCGGTGTATTCGCCGATACTGTGGCCGATCATGTGATCCGGCTCGATGCCCCAACTGATCAACAATTTAGCCAGGGCGTATTCCACCATAAAAATAACCAATTGCGCCGTTTCTGTTTGATTGAGGGCTTCCGGATTATGAGCCATCCCTTCGGGAAAAAGGATGGTTTTGATATCGAATTGGAGCTCGGGCTTCAATATATCGAAGCAGTGGTCCATCTCTTGCCGGAAGGCAGGTTCGTGGGTGTAGAGATCCAGTCCCATGTTCACATATTGCGAGCCCTGCCCCGGAAACATGAACACCACCGGCCGGTTCTCTTCTCTGGATACCGCCGAAAAAACCTTCGGAGAGCGTTCCTGTTTCAGCAGAGCGACCGCTTCTTCAGTGTCGCTGCAAACCAGCATCCGCCGGTGATTAAAACGATGTCGCCCCACTGCCATCGTAAATGCCGCATCCCCAAGACGACCGCTGTCAAGACCGGCGAGATAGTCTTTTAGTAGCGCGGTGGCTTCATCGAGAGCTTCGGGAGTTTTGGCTGACCACACCAGCAGGCGGAATTCGTGAGCTTTTTGCGCTTGTGAAGGTTCGATCGACGGCGCCTCTTCCAACAAGACATGGGCGTTGGTGCCACCGATACCAAATGAGCTGACTCCCGCCCGAAGCGGAGCGTCAGGATTTATCCATTCTTTGAGCGTCGTATTGACATAAAACGGACTATTCTCAAAATCAATATTGGGATTGGGAGTGGAAAAGTTGAGACTGGGAGGGATTTGACAGTACTTGAGTGCGAGGACGGTCTTCATGAAGCCGGCAATTCCGGCGGCGGCATCCAGGTGGCCCACATTGGTCTTGACGGAACCGATAGCGCAGTAACTTTTTTTATCGGTATTGAAGGCTTTCCTCAGGGCTTCGACCTCGATAGGATCTCCCAATTTAGTGCCGGTGCCGTGAGTTTCAATGTAGGTGACAGTCTCCGCCTCCACCCTCCCTAAATGCAATGCGGTCTTGATGGCCGTGCTCTCCCCTTCTACGCTTGGGGCGGTGTAACCGACCTTGCGGGCGCCGTCGTTGTTGAGGGCGGAGCTGAGGATCACCGCGTAGATGTGATCACCCTGGCTAAGCGCGGCTTTCAAGGGTTTCAAAAGCGCCAGGCCCACGCCATCGCCATTGATGGTGCCGCTGGCGGACGCGTCGAAAGCGCGGCAGTGGCCATCGGCCGAACGAATCATCCCATCCTCGTAAATATAACCGGTATCTTCGAGCGAGCGGATACCGACGCCTCCTGCCAACGCCATGTCGCATTCTTTCATCAGCAACGCCCGGCACGCGATATGAATGGCGGCAAGAGACGTGGAGCAGGCGGTATGCACCATGACAGCCGGACCTTTCAAATTCAATTTGTAGGAGATGCGGGTGCACAAAAAATCTTTGTCGTGCATTAACAATGCTGCGAATTGCCCCATGTCGCTCGCCGCTCCCGACAACATCACCCGGGCGGTCCAGGCATAATTGGTGGAGGCGCCGGCGTACAGACCGACAACTCCTTCATAATCGTACGGATCATAACCGCCGTCTTCCAGAGCGTGCCAGGCACACTCGTGGAATACCCGTATCTGGGGATTCATGATGGTGGCTTCCATCGGAGTATAATCGAAGAAGGCTGCATCGAAGAGATCCTTGCCTTCCAGAATGCCTCCCAGAGACGGAACATAGGCTGGATTGTCCAGGAGATTTTTGGGAACCCCTTCTTTAGCGAGAATTTCGAGTGTGGAGAATGAAATCGCCTCCACGCCATCCCGCAAATTGTTCCAGAATGCATCTATATCGTTGGCCTGGGGGAATCGTCCCGCCATACCGATGACCGCGATCTCAAGTCCGGTCAGCGGCCGTTGGTTACTGTTTTTTGCCATTTACACGTTCTCCTCGTTAGAAGTTGCTGAAGATATCCAGGGTGTTTTGCACCTCTTCTTCCACCTGGTTCAATTTTTCCAATTGTTGTCGCTCTTTCAGTCGATTGTCCGCTTCGCTTTCCTGAAGGTGCCGCGAGAGGGAGGCAATCGTGGCGTGTTCGAACAGGATCACCACCGGGATGTCTTTTTTGAACACCTGGGCCAACCTACTGTTCACCTCGATAATTCTCAAAGAATTGCCCCCTAACTCAAAAAAATTGTCATTAATACCGATCCTGTCCGGGGGTATTTCAAGGATCTCCGACCAGACGCCCACTAATTGTTCTTCGGTTTCGTTTTCAGGAGGCGCATAATCTTCGCCACCGGAGAATTCAGGCGCCGGTAGAGCCTTGCGATCAATCTTTCCGGTGGGCGTGAGGGGGATGCGCTCCAATCGCACAAAATAGGAGGGCACCATATAGTCGGGTAATCGCTCCGCCATATACGCGCGCAAGTCGGCGCCGCTCAATGCCGCGGACAGGACGTAATAGGCGCAGAGAGAGCGCTGGTTCCGGCTTTCTTTTACCACCACTACCCCAGCCGCCACATCCGAGTGGCCCAGAAGGCGGTTCTCCACCTCCCCCAACTCGATGCGGTATCCTCTAATTTTCACCTGGTGATCCATGCGGCCGAAGAATTCGATGGTTCCGTCGGGCAGCCAGCGGGCCAGGTCACCTGTCCGATAGAGGCGTTCCCCAGCGCCGAACGGATTGGGAACAAATTTTTCCGCAGTCAATTCCGGATTGTTCAAATAACCTGTTGCAACGCCCACTCCGCCGATGCAAAGTTCTCCGGGCATCCCGGGCAATTGCAATCGCCGGTGACGGGTCAGGATATAGACGGCTGTATTCCAGACCGGAGCTCCGATAGACACGATCTCCCGCTTCTCCTGGCTCCGCAGAATGGTAGACATCACCGACGCCTCTGTTACGCCATACTCGTTGGCTATTTCTATGGAGGGATTTTTCTCCCGCGTCACCTGAAGCAATTGAGGCTGAAGCGCGTCACCCGCCAGAGTGACGGTTTTGATGGAGCGGGTTTCATCCGCCTCCAGGTATTCGATGATTCCGCGAAACAAAGGAGGGACGCAAATAAAATGGCTGACCCGGTGTTTAACGATGGCATGTCTCAGAATCCTGATATCCAGGATCTCTTCATCCGCAGGAATCACCACCCGGCCGCCAGACGCCAATGGGGTGAAAAAACTGGTGACAAAGCCGTCGAACGTATAGGAAAACAATTGCAAGGATACATCGTCCTCCCGCATTCCATATTCTTCCCGGCGGCAGCACAACGTATTGACCGCCCCTCTATGGGGAACGAGCACGCCCTTCGGTTTTCCGGTGGTCCCGGAAGTATAGATCAAATAAGCCAGATCGCCGGGGCCTGATTTTGGTTCAAGCCGGCTCGAGTCTTCTTCGCAACGGGTGGAATCGCTGATTCCCATTACTGTGCAATCCAGGTTTAAAATCCGTTTCAATCCAGATTGCACCAATAGGACTGTAGTGTTGCTATCGCCCAGGATATAATCGATCCGGGCGCGGGGATATTCGGCATCCAACGGAAGGTAGTAACCGCCGGCTTTGAGAACCGCCAACAACGCAACTGTCATCTCGAAAGAACGGCCCGCCATAACCGCAACCGGCGTATTTCCGCCCACTCCTATACGCCTCAGCCCATGCGCCAACCGGTTGGCGTCGTTGTCCAACGTCCCATAGGTGACAAAACAATCCTTCACCACCAACGCCACATGTCCGGGAACTCTATCCGCTTGACGCTCGACCAATCCATGAATCGTATCGTCAGCGGCAAGATTGTGATAGGTATCATTAAATTGTTTCAACAACACTAGCCTGTCTTCATCCGACACACATTCCAACCGTCCGATTGACAGATCTATATCATCCAGAGCCTGCCGGAGAATCATGAGAAAAGCCAAATATAGCCGCTCGATGGTTTTTGCCGAAAACAATCTGGCGTTATAGACCATCGACAATCGCAGCGCGCCATCGCCGCACCCAAAAGCGAAAAAAACATCATTGGCGAATTCACCGCCAACAGAAGCGGGATCTTCCTGAAAATGAATGCTATCCAGCATGATCATGACGCGGAAAACCGAGAAGCCTTCGTCGAGAGCGAGATACTCGATCAATTTATCAATGGGATAAAATTGCCGTTTTGCGGCCTCCAGCACGGTTCCCTTCACCGCCATCAAAACCTCTTTAAAAGTCATTTCCGGCAACAGTTCATCCCTGAGCATGACAAAGCGGTTGAATTCCTGCCCGCTGTTTTGCATCACCGGCGCGGCCACCAATGTATCGTCCCCATCGATAACAATGGAGATCATGATTTTTAATGCCGCCAGAAGGATGACATACAACGACATGTCATTACCGTTGCTCAAATGATGCAATTGTCGCCTCACAGGAATAGGGATCTCCTGTTCGAATTTTTCTGCCCGGTACGCTCCGCCTCCGGGAAAATCGGCGTGAATTTTTGCCTCAGTCAATTCTCCCGAGAATTTATCGAGCCAATATTCTTTTGCAGATTCAAACTTCTCAAGCGATAAAAAGGCTTGCTCATTCATAATTTATCTCCAATAACTATCGTTCAAAAATTGAAGTCAATCGACATGGGTTCGTCGGAAACGTGCAATTTTGCGAGGATTTTCTCCTTCTCTTCCTCAGTCACCATGTCAATTTTGCGGATGATCGAGCCTGGATCCGCGGTCACGGCAGAGGCGATTCTCTCAAAATAGCCGAACACGGCATCGATGGTAGCCGGAGCGAATAGGCGTGTGCAATACTCGATCCGCACATCCAGGCCTTCTCCGGACTGTCTGACCTCGAACAGCAAATCGAACGTGGCGGAATCGTTCTCGAATCCATAATGCGAAAACATCAGACCGGCTTCTCGGGGGCCGCCGGCGCCGGAAGCCTGCGTCGTCGTGTTTTGCAACTGAAAGACCGCGTCGTAGATTGGATTGCGCGAGAGATCCTTGTGCCCTCCCACTTTATCCACCAAACGGTCGAATGGATAATCCTGGTTCTCGAACACAGCCAGAGTCTTGTGCTTGACCTCCTGCAAGAACGACCGGAAGCTTTTATCGCCCGACGGTGTGTTTCTCACCGGCAGCACATTGACGAACATACCGATGATGGTTTGCGTGTCCGCGTGAGGCCGCCCGGCGACGCCGGTGCCGACGACAATATCGTTCACTCCGCTCCATTTGGCGAGAAGAACGTTGAAGATCGCCAGCATCAACATATAGAGAGTCACCTCTTCTTTCCGGGCCAAATCGATGAGCGCCGAAGTCAATGTAGCTTGCAACGAGAATTGCCGGCTGGCTCCGTCGAAACTCCGCTTGGCCGGTCGCTGAAAATCAAGAGGCAAATTTAATACCGGCGAGGTACCGGGGAATTCCTTGAGCCAGAATGCCTCTTGCCGGGCCAACATATCCCGCCCTTCGGCGGTCTCCTGCCAGACGGCGTAATCGGAGTATTGAATACGAAGAGGAGTTAGCTCTTCCCCGTTGTAGAGTTTCCAGAAGTCTTTGATCAAGATATCATTGGACACACCGTCGGATACAATATGATGAATCACCACCATCAAGACGAAACGCTCCGCCGCCAATTCCACCAGCCCGACTCTTAACAGAGGGGGGAAGGCCAGGTCGAAGGGGCCGATATACCCTTCCACAATACCTTTTACATCGTTTTCGGTACCGGTGAAAGAGTCCACTTCAAAGGAGCAATGGTCCAGCGCCCGTTGCACCGGCGATTTGCCGGCGATCACAAAGGCGGTACGCAAACTGTGGTGGCGGTCCAGAAGGCCGCGGCAAACAGATTCGAGCCGCGTTCGATCCAGGGCTCCTTCGATGATGAAGATGTTTTTCATGTTGTACGAATTGTTGGTGGGATCCATTCGTTGCATGAAATAAAGCCGGTGTTGGGCACTGGACAATGGATAGTAATCCTTTTTTTCCGCCGGTGGAATGGTGATGAATCGCTGCGGATCGCGGCTCTTGACCGCCGTTGCCAGTCGCCGGATGGTGGGATTGGAGAAGACATCGGCCAATGGAAGCTTTACCTCCAGCTCTTTGTGGATATGGGAGACCAGTATGGTGGCCCGCAGCGAGTGGCCCCCCAGATCAAAGAAATTGTCCTCCACTCCGAAAGACTCCGCTGGAATCCCCAACACTCCAGCCCAAATCGC
>JAHELQ010000067.1:0-8196 GCA_024644125.1 Candidatus Aminicenantota bacterium
ATCGGTGGATCCGACTGAGATTCCAGTGGAAACGCAGGCGGGAGCGCTGATGCGACCGCATTCGCCGTCGTTGCCGGAGGCGATGACAGTGGCGATACCGGCTGCCTTGAGGTTGTCGATAGCGGTTTTAATGGGGCGGTTGTCGCTGTTGCACACCGACGCGCTGCCGTAGTTATCGCCGCCGAGGCTCATGTTTACGGATGCGATTTTGTACTGGTTGCGCAGGGAGTAAACATGTTCGAGACCTTTGAGTTGGTCCGAGTTGTAGCTCAGAACGCAACCGGAATTGTATCCATAATTCTGGCATTCGGCTTTCGAGAACTTGGAGAAGATTTGAACCGCGATGATGCCGGAGTTTTTGGCGACGCCAGCGAATCCTTTTTTGTTGTTTCCGGCGGCGATGCCTGCCACATGGGTTCCATGCTCGTAGCCATCGTAATAGGAGCTATACAGGTTTGCGGAACCGGGACCGGACATCTGGGTTCTGCCATTGGGGCAACTGGCATTGGCGGAGTAACACTGTTCGACGATCGGTTTGCCGGAAAACATTTCGTGGGAACGTTTGATGCCGCTGTCGAGTACGGCCACATACCAACCGACTCCGGTGAATCCGAGGTTCCAGGCGATATCGGCTCCTATGATTTCAGTGGAATCATAGAGCTGGGGTTCGCTTAACCCGTCGTTTTCGAGAACCGCTTCGCGGGGGAGGGGGAGGGGGATGTCTTCCATGATGTAGGTTACCTCGGTGGCCATTTCCAACCGCTTTAGCGCTTGAGATGAGACATTCAGCGCGATATAGGGGAGAGTGGCGTAGGTGTGGTGGACGGAATACTCGGTTCCGTTCAATTGGTAGAGGACGCTCTGGGTCACGTTGGAGATGGCGCTCTCCAATTCCAGGTCGGAGTCGATCGAGGCCTGGAGGGCGGACATATCGTCATTACCGGTTCTGAATTTGTTGCACCTGTCGGTGAGTTCTTTGATTCCAGGTACATCTATTTTTGCCAATATATTGAGGGAGCCGTTGGATTTCACTTTAGAATAAAGGGCGTCCAACGGAGAATCCAGTGCAGGATCTTCTTTTACCGCTGAAGATAGCGTACCGGTAAAGATAAACACGAACGCTAAAAAAGATACCAAAAAATGCTTCATATCGAACATTGTACCTCCAATGCTTTTTGAATTTGAAAGCATATTATATCATAAATTCAAAATGATAAACAAACCCGCTCTTGACTCAAGTGCGAGATTGTTTATAATTTATGTTTCAGTCATCATTGCCCATGCTCTGACGTATGAAAAATAATATTTCTAAATGAGGGTATATATATGAAAAGTATTTCAGTGGAACAGGACGGATTAAAATCGGTATTGGACCAGGTGGCGGAAGTCGCCGGATATTTCTGGCAGAACCGTTGGGAGGAGCGGAACGGTGGAAATATTTCGGTGAATGTGACGGAGTTTGTACCGGTTCACATCGAGAATCTGGACCAATATATCTTTCGCAATCATGCGATAGAGTATCGGGAATTGGCTGGATTTTCGTTTTTCATTACCGGCACGGGGAAACGGATGCGGGATATGGCGCGGCAGCCGGAAGGGAATGGGTGTATCATTCGCATCAGCGAAAAGCTGGATGGGTATCATGTGATCTGGGGCGCGGCCGGGGATCCCCATATTCGCCCCACCTCCGAATTTCCCAGCCATCTGGCCATTCATCATTTTTTATTGAGTCACAAGCCCGGACATAAGGTCATCTTGCATACGCATCCCACCCATATGGTGGCGTTGACCCATATTATCGAGCACCATCAAACGGAAAAACTGAACCGCATATTGTGGTCCATGCACCCGGAAATGAAAGTGTTCATACCCGAGGGGGTGGCGGTGGTTCCGTACCGGTTGCCCGGATCCGAGGCCATTGCCCGCGCCACGGTGGAATACTTGAAACACCATCGGGTGGTATTGTGGGAGAAGCATGGGATTCTTGCCACAGGCGACGATATCCTGGATACATTCGATGTGATCGATATGGCCAATAAGGCCGCGGAGATCTATCTCACGTGCAAAAACGCCGGATTCGAGCCGGCGGGGTTGTCCGCCGCCCAATTGGACGAGCTCGACGAGATGTCACGGCAGTGGCATTCGGATGCCGGGTAAGGATTTTATTTCTTAATTTTTAATATAGGGAAGTTTTTTAAGGAAACCAGGCTTTTATTAGTATTGTGCCTCGCCGTGTACTTCAGGCTTGCTTCAGGGAATGAAACCAGTCATGTGAACGATGCACCGACATTATAGTTTTAGTTACTTTTTCGGTTGTGCATTTTGTGTTTTGTGATAGCGGCCGTTGTGTTCGCTATGAATTGAAGCGTTTTGGTTTGGAGGATGGCGATGAAACGTGATTTAATGATCCAAAAGAGGAAGAAGGCCAGGGAATTGAAGGGGAAAGGATGGGGTGTCGGCAGGATTGCCCGGTATTTGATGGCCGGGAAGGAGAATGTCAGGCGTTGGTTGGAATTGGAGGATCGCGAGCTGGACCAGGATAATCGCGGTTGGAAAAAGGGCCAGTCGCGCAAGCACCAAGCGGATGTGAAGGATATGATTTGCGCAGTACGTAAAGAGCTGGAGCAGACGGCTGGGGCACGGATCGGCGCCGATGCGGTGCGCGAGGTCATGCGGGAGCGCTATGGGCGGGATGTCTCGCGGTGGCTTGTGAATATTACCCTGAAAGAGTCGAATATGTTGAAGGGGCATATGGCGGAGTCCCAGCCGGTTCGCCTGTTTAAGCAGCTTTTTTCGCTGAAATCATTGAACGCGTTTGGAGATTTGATATTGGTTGTCAATTTTATCAGGCTCAAGGCAAAACAGGAATCCGTTTCCGATACATACTTCCTATCCTGTCGATATGTGCGGCCGCAAAAAACCGGTGTGGTGAAAATGATTCCGCAGCAGACCACCGCGTCTGTGTTGGACGCATTAAAAGAGCTCTGGAAGGTTCATCCGATTCCTGACATACTGATGATGAGCGGAACCGATTGGTCTATGGGCGGTGTTTTGCCGCACCGGAAATCCCTTGGTAGAATCGCCTTCTTCCTTTTGAATCTGGGAATCAAACCCCTGTATCTGGGGAGCGAAATCCTCAGTCGCTACC
This sequence comes from Candidatus Aminicenantota bacterium, assembly GCA_024644125.1. Classification (GTDB taxonomy): domain Bacteria; phylum Acidobacteriota; class Aminicenantia; order UBA2199; family UBA2199; genus JAHELQ01. Next base: position 3,149 of record JAHELQ010000067.1, read on the forward strand.
ATACGCTGGATGGTTTGCCGGATTTGTTTTCAGGCGATTTTATACAAATGGTGACTGATGACGATGGTGACATGCGGCAGTGGCATGTCGACGATTTTGTCCTTCAGTTCCGCAAAGGGGCGGGATTTTCATCCCGGCGAATCGAGATGAAGAACCGGGTTTTTAAAACCGCTTTAAAATATCTGGATCTAGATAACCGTAAAATAGGGCTGTTTCTGGCGTTCGAGATTTTTTTCCTGCAGGTCGCCAAATCCGGGGGCGGAGTCTCCATTCTGGGAATCGACATGTATGCCGGCGACAAATATATAGGAAAGATGCTGCTTTGCCGGTTGGACTTGAGGTTTCAAAAATTGTATATTTATGCAGAAGGGCCTGATGATAACTGGATATTGACGTATTCTACAGAATTCATGGTGCAGAACGTGAAATACGAATGAAGAGGCCGGCTCATGGGTCTGGTTTAAACCAGACTTATATCAATTAAATTGAAAATGGTGCAAATTCCTGGTTAGAGAAAGTTAGTTGATGTCACAAAAAACAATTGTTGACGGAGATATGAAACCTTTCCGGGAATAGAAGCTTCAATCGTTTAAATAGGCTTTTTTCAATCGGAATTATTTAGAGAGTGAAAGGTAACCATTTTTATCATTTCCCGGTTTTTTAACTTTGTTATAGTGTTCTGTTGGTCTAGAGGCAATAAAATGATACATATTATCACAAAAATTCAGAACTTCCCATCGGCGGAAGCCTGCCCGGGTACGAGGAGATATTGATTCATGAATGCACAGTTACCTACTGTTCCTTCCCAACTGGTCATAGGATTTATTAATGGTTCCGCTGTCCGTGTCCTGGAGATAGATGGATGCGCGTTGTCGTTGGAGAGTGAGGAGCCGACCGTGGGTCCGTTGGATTTACTGTTGGCCGTATTTAATTATAAAGAATATTCATTCGACCGGTTCGAGTTTCGTCAATGTGATGTTCTGGATTCTCGGCAGGATGGATTTTCCTATATATATAGAATTCAGCTAAGGTTTAACGATGGTCCGGTCGAGAAAGCGTTCGGCGATCGAATCGAGGAAATTGCGACGATGTTGGATTTCGCCCGTAACCGCACGTTGGAAGACCCCGAAGAGTTGCTTTCGCGAATGGATTCTTTCGCCAATTATCTGCCGGTTTACCCCCGGAAGCTGGAAACGCGGTTCCATCAGACCGTCGCGGAGCAATTGCGCAATTGGTTTGATCTGCGTTTGGTTCCTCCTGAAGATGAAGCGTTCGTGGATCTTTCCGGATCTCTGGAGATGGCGTTTTGCCTGAGCCGTATCTCCCTTGTGGAGCTTTTTTGCAGGGCAGACAGCTTGCGGGGGGCGATCGACGAGGCGCTGGCACAGTATGGTCTCGACTCCCATGGTCTCTTCAGGAAACCTGTGGACCGACTCTATATTGGCAATGAATTCTGTTCGCATCTTTTTCCGTCTCCGGAACAACTCTCCTGTCTTTTGGACAAAGCGGCGCAAGAAGGATTGTCAATCACTATTTGTACTTCGTTTGTGACCCAGGACCAGTTGGCACGGCATACAGAGCTCCTGGACAGGCTCCATCGCTGGGGCCTCGAGCGGGACCGGGTTTTGGAGGTTGTGTGCAACGATTGGGGATTGTTTCATTATATTCATGAGCACCAGCTCCAATTGACACCGGTGTTGGGGCGTTTGTTGAACAAGCGCAAAAAGGATCCGCGGCAGCAATGGCAATTCGGCCGCAGCCGGTATTCAAAGCGGCTGGAAGAGAACAGTCTCAACCAACCCCATTTTAGAGCATTTTTAGAAAATTTTGGTATCCGGCGTTTTGAGTTTGAGGCCCATCTTACAGCTAACCTGATTCCCCCGGGGAATCACAGCCTTCATTTTCCCTATTTTCAAATGAATACATCCCATTATTGTCCGCTTTTCGCTGAATGCCGTTATTTCAATCGCGCCGCACAACGAAAGGTAAACAGTTGCCCGAATTACTGCGAGGAATTTGTATTTTTGTATCCCAGCCATCTCAACATCATTGGTTGGGGCAATACCCTGTTCGGATTCAATCGTCAAAGTCTGGGCAATCCATTGTATTTACAAGACGCCATTGCGAACGGTATCGACCGGTTGGTGTTTTCTCCTTGATCAAACCATAATATCCAGGCCTGAATCCAGGCTTTATCAGGAATTTACCATGAAAATAGTCACACCCTTACCTTATCATGAATATTACGAGCCTCTCGTGGAGGCTGGAGCCGGCGAATTTTATTGCGGTTTTATCCCTTTCGAATGGCTGAGCCGGTATGTCAATGTGATGCCCGGCGACCGGCGGGAATTTTTGTTGGTATCCGGCACATTCACGTCTTTCGGATCCATGAAGATTTTGGGGCGTAAGATCGAACGCTTCAACGTCCCTGTAAAGATCACATTGAACGCCCATTTTTACACATTGGAGCAATATCCCTTGTTATTGGAAAATATGCGCCGGTTGGTCGATGTGGGGATCGACACCTTCATCGTGGCTGATATCGCGTTAGTGTCGTTCTTGAGGGAACAAAAAATCGATTGTAATATTCATTTGAGCGGCGAAGCCGGCTCGTTAAATCATTTGTCCCATGAATTTTTCCGGCAATTCGACATCTCCCGCTATATTTTCCCCAGAAAGACGGATGTAGCGGATATCGCCGCTTGCATCCGGGAAGACGGTTACGAAGGGATGGAATATGAAGCGTTTGTGCTCAATTCTTTGTGCAGTTTTTCCGGGGCCTATTGCAACACCATTCATTGCGAGGAGATGCTTCCGATGTGTTTCGCCCCCTACCGGGCGGCCAGAATCGACGAATCATCGCTGAAATTCGCTGAGATAGGCGAGACCCTGAAAGTGATCCGGCAATTGCGGGATGAAAGCGCCAGGGGCGTTATTTTATCGAGAGGCAAGCAGTCATCCTTCGACGGACTTGGCTCCAGCGGTTGCGGTTTGTGCAAAATCAAAGAATTGCTGGAAGTGGGGGTGACCCATTTGAAAGTTGTGGGCCGTGATGTCAGGAATCTGGAGCAATTGAAAACCGATCTTAGAAGTATTCATGAATTGGCGCGGCTGGCGCAAACAGGCATCGACCATCAGGCCTTTGAGCAGACGGTCAAACAGGATTATCTCCACCACAAATGTTCTGTTTGTTATTATCCCGGAGATTAGAGGAAAACACATGAAGGGGATGTCATGAAGCACATTGTTTGTTATCTCGTATTATTTTGTTGCGCGTTGCAGGCTTTACCCGCGCAAACATTCGACGAGGAATTCGACGAATATGTAAAAAAAGGAATGGCGGCGTTCGAAGTTCCGGGATTGGCCATTTCCATTGTCAAGGATGGCGAGTGCATCCTCTCCCGGGGATATGGCCTGCGGGCTGCAACAGGTACTGAAGCTGTCGATGGGGATACGGTGTTCGGCATCGCGTCGATTTCGAAATCCTTTACCGCGACTGCGTTGGGAATGTTGGTGGAAGAGGGGAAACTTCGTTGGGATGATCCTGTGCGCAAGTATTTGCCGGATTTCAAAATGTATGACCCCTATGTCACCCGCGAGATCACGATCCGCGACCTCCTGACCCATCGTTGCGGTTTGGGGGGGATCGCCGGCGGAACATTCTGGTACGGATCCGATTTGAGTTCGACTGAGATCGTGCGGCGGATGGAGTATGTGAAGCCTGCGATGGGCTTTCGCGGTTGGTTCGCTTATCAGAGTTTGACATTCCTGGCGGCAGGTCAATTGATTCCCGCAGTTACGGGTATGAGTTGGTTTGAATTTATCAAAAAGCGGATTTTGAAGCCCATGGACATGAATAGGAGCAGCGTCTCTATCGATGGAATTTTGCATGCCGGTAACGCGGCTGTTCCTCACGCCCGGCTGGGCGGCAGGGTGTCGCCTGTGGCTTATAGAGACTACGACAATATGGCGCCCGCAGTGTCCATCAACAGTAGCGCCGGCGATATGGCCCATTATATGATGATGTTCTTGAATGGGGGAATATACAATGGCGAGCAGTTATTGACGCCGGGGACCGTGTATGAATTGACGACGCCCCAGATGTTGGTGCCGTTGCCGGATCTTCCGCCTCAATTGGAGGAGACGAAGCCGATGTTTTGTTCCTATGGACTGGGGTGGTTTGTCCAGGACTATAAAAAACACAAAATTATCGCCCACGGAGGTCAGATCGACGGTTTGTTCTCGCTGGCGATCCTTGTACCGGAGCTGTCGCTCGGGGTGGCGGTGATGATCAACCAGGAGGAGGAAGGGCTTCTAGACGCCGTCACCAACCGGGTTATGGATGTATATATCGATAAAGGGAAAGATGTGAAAGATTGGATTCCTATTTACGTTGAATTGAAGAACATGATCGAAGACTGGCGGCAAAAAAAAGCGGTGGAATTGTATTGGCGGCCGGCGCAACCGCGTCCCGCGTCATGGTCCTTCCAAAAACTCGCCGGAACCTATCATGATGAAGCGGTGGGCGACATTCTGATTGGACTGGACCGAGGCTCCCTCACCCTCGCATTTCCCCATACGCCTTCGTTTAGCGCCCAGTTGGAGCATTGGGACAAAAACAATTTTAAAATCAATTGGTCCGATCCCTATATTCCTTCGGGATTATTGGAGTTTACTCAAGGTACGGACAATCATGTCAAAGGATTGTCATTTAAAGTACCGGAAATGGAAGATGTCGATTTTTCCGAACTGAATGCTGTGCGGAAATAAGGATTGAGCATTGAAAACTTTGGATAAAAAAAATATCCAGGATGTGACGCGCTGCACCCCCACGCAGGAGGGGATGCTCTTTCACACGTTGGAAGCGCCGGATGGCCTGCAATATGTCAGTCAGGTGTGTCTGGAACTCTCCGGGCCCATAAACCCAAAGATAGCGGAGGCCGCCTGGAATTGCACAGTTGAGGCGAATGACGCCCTGCGTACCGTATTTCAATGGGAGCGGGTGAGTAATCCGTTGCAAGTTGTGTTAAGGCGGCATGCGGTGCATT
>JAHELQ010000067.1:8206-15568 GCA_024644125.1 Candidatus Aminicenantota bacterium
GCAAATTCCCGAAGGGCGGTCGCTCCGGGCTCTGGAAGATTTCATGCGCCAGGATCGCGAAAAGGGCTTCGATTTTCAATCGGTTCCTTTCCGCGTCACTCTGGTCGCCCTGGGGCGGGAGAGGTTTGCGATGACGGTGTGCCACCATCATATTCTTTATGACGGTTGGAGCTCCGGCATCCTGTTGAAGGAATTTTTCGCCGCTTACGGTGATTTATCCGAAGGACGTGATCCGGTCATTCCCGCCAAAATTTCTTTCAAGGATTATTTGAGGCGGATGGACAACCGCGAGAAAAAAGCCGGGCAAACATATTGGCGCGATTATCTCGGCGGCGTGACGGAGCCGACGTTGGTTGCGGATGGACTGGATGCGGCGGACGACAGGCCGGCTGCGGAGAATATGTCCAGGGAGATCCCCGCGGATTTACTGGGGCGGATCGACGCCTTGTGCGCCTCGCAGCGATTGACTGCGGCCGCCTTGTTTTATCTAGCCTGGGGAATTCTATTGCACCGCGTGACCGGTAAGGACGATGTGCTCTTCGGAACCGCGGTATCCGGCCGTCCGGGCGACATCGAGGGCATCGAACGACTTGTCGGCATGTGCGTCAACACATTGCCTTTGCGAGTCGTTATCGCAGACAATCAACCGCTAATCGCCGCGGCGTTAAAACTGCAATTGGACCTTCAATCCCGGCAGCCGGTGGAGCATACTCCCCTGGTGGAGATTTCCTCCTTCGCTCCTACCGGCGTAGGCCCGATTTTCGATACGGTGGTGATCGTCGAGAATTATCCATTGGAAGACCAGGCGTTTGCCGCAGGCGAAGTAGCGGTGAATTCGTTTTCGGTATTCGAAATGACCAATTATCCAATGGCCGTCGGCGTTACTCTCGGCAAACGGGCGAATATCAACGCGGCGTTTCACGAAGGCCGATTCGAAGCCCACGAAGTGGAGGTGTTGCTTCAACGGTTTATCGGAATACTTCAATCCATCGCCAGCCACCCTTACGACCGGATCGGTTCCATCCAATTGATATCGGCCGCGGAAGAGAAGGATTTATTATATACATTTAATAATACAGAGCATGAGATTCCCAACGCTCTGACATTGGCAGACCTGATTCAGCGGCAAGAGGAGCGCGCTCCCGGAGCTGTCGCCCTGGTTGGGAAATCTCTCGGCGCCGCTAGCGAAAGGGGCAATCATCACATCACGTACGGCGAGTTATGGCGCCGGGCTCTGCACGCGGCGTTCGTTCTCCAGGCTCGAGGGGCGAAAGCAGGCGGTATCGTGGGCATCATGATGCCCAGATCGCTGGAATTGGCGGTCGGCCTGGTCGCCATCACGAGATTTGGGGCCGCGTACCTGCCGCTTGCGCCGGACGCTCCGGCTCGGAGGAATGGCTCCATGCTCGCCGATTGCAGCGTCGAGGTCATTCTCTGCGCTGGAAAATCGTATGAACGGGGATTGCCGGAATTTACCGGAAATATTCTGGATGTTCTCAGTGAAGAATTTATCGGTCATGAGGCTGGAGTGTGCGCGAATGCCGCTTCGCCTGAAGATTGGGCTTATGCGATCTATACTTCCGGTTCGACTGGAATTCCCAAAGGCGTGGCCATTCGCCACCGCAATATTGTCAATACTCTGATGTTCCGTAAAGAAACCTATGGCCTGAACGCAAATCACCGGGCATTACAATTGTTCCCGGTGATATTCGACGGGTTTGTCACCAGCTTTTTCACCCCGTTGATTTCAGGCTCCAGAATTATTCTTCCAGGCGATGACGATGTGCTGGAGATGGCGACTGTCACTGCCGCCATAACCCGGCAGCGGGTGACCCATCTCATTTGCACGCCGTCGTTATTTCAGGTGATCGTCGATCATCTGTCGCCTGCCGACGCCGCCTCGCTGGAAGCTGTGACTCTGGCGGGAGAAGCGTGCAATCCATATGTATTGGAAATCGCGCGGAAAAAGAATCCCCGCCTCGACATCGCCAACGAATACGGCGTCACCGAGGCGTCGGTCCTGTCAACCATGTATCGCCTGCAAGAACAGGGCAATGTGATCACTATCGGCGGGCCTATCTGGAATTCCTCGCTCTATATTCTGGATACCCGCGGCCGTCTGCAACCGACCGGCGTGATTGGCGAATTGTGTTTGGCGGGCATCGGCGTGGCGGATGGGTATGTGAACCGCCCGGAGTTGACGGCGGAACGGTTTGTGCAGAATCCATATCTTCCAGGAACGCTGATCTACAAAACCGGCGACGCGGCGCGGCGGCTTCCCGATGGGCGTGTGCAATTGGCGGGACGCCTGGACCGGCAGGTGAAGGTACGGGGATTCCGCATCGAGCCGGCTGAGATCGAAGCCCGGTTGCTGCGGTATGAAGCGATACGCGAAGCTGCCGTTACTGTAAAAGAAGATGGGAGTTCCGGGCCTGTATTATGCGCTTATATTGTGGCGGATAAAACAGTTCCGGCAAGCGTGTTGAGACATTTTTTGGAAGGCCGGTTGCCGTTTTATATGATTCCTAACCACTTTATACAATTACCGCAACTGCCCAGAACACAGTCGGGAAAGATTTTAGTTGACGCTCTGCCTCATCCGGCGTCCCTGGCCAGAACCGCCGGCTTCACGGTTCCGGGACGAAGATTGGAATCCGAGATCGTTTCGGTTTGGCAGGAAATATTAAAAAAAGACAAAATCGGCATTCACGATAACTTCTTTGATTTGGGAGGAAATTCGTTGGTGGCGATCCGGGTGGCTGGCCGGTTGAAGGAGAAGTTGAACCGCGATGTCCCGGTGCTGATGTTGTTTCGCTATCCCACTGTGGCCGCCCTGGCGAACGCTTTTGAAGGGGTGGATGATCGTGATCCGCAGGTAAAGGATCGGCAACCGGAGCAATCTATGGCTAGCGCCTCTCAAGGATATGACATCGCCTGCATCGGAATGGCGGCCAGGCTGCCGGAAGCCGCCTATATCGACGAATTCTGGGAGAATCTTATCAACGGCGAAGAGTGCATTCGCCGTTTTTCCCAGGAGGAATTGCTGGAAGCTGGAGTGCCCGCAGAGCTGCTCGACAATCCTTCGTATGTACCGGCGAAAGGATATCTGGAATGTGTCGATTATTTTGACGAGGAGTTCTTTGGCTATACGCCGGCCCAGGCGGAATGGATGGATCCCCAGGTGCGGTTGTTTCACGAATGTTGCTGGGAGGCGCTCGAAGACGCGGGCTATGATCCAGATGAATACAACGGAAAAATAGGCTTGTATGCCGGCGCCAATTTAAACTTTCCCTGGCTGTTGCAAAAAAAAGATTCGGTGACGAGCCCCTCTGAGGAATTCGAATTGGTTAGTTTGAACAGCAATTCCTTCACGACATTGGTCGCTTATCGCTTGAATCTCACCGGACCTGCGGTAACCATTCAGACGGCGTGTTCCACATCGTTGGCGGCAATCGACGCCGCGTGCCAGGGATTGTTTTCCCGGCGCTGCGACATGGCTCTGGCGGGCGGAGTGTCGGTTATTTTACCCGCCAAAAGCGGATATGTGTACCAGGAGGGAATGGTAAAATCCCCCGACGGTAGTTGCCGGGCGTTCGACGCCGGCGCCGACGGAACATCTTCCGGCGACGGTGTTGGGATGGTGGTACTCAAACCGCTATCTCGAGCGAGACAGGATCGGGACCGTATTTACGCTGTGGTGAAAGGTTCGGCAGTCAACAACGATGGCGGCCGGCGGGTGGGATATTCGGCGCCGGGTCCTGAGGGACAGGCGGAAGTGATTCGCGACGCAATGGCCTTTGCCGGAGTGGAGGCGCGCACCATCGGATATGTGGAGGCCCACGGAACAGGAACCCCTCTGGGAGATCCCATTGAAATTCAAGGTCTCACATTGGCGTTTGGTCAGGTCACTCCCGGATCATGCGGGATTGGTTCAGTCAAAACCAATATCGGACACCTGGACGCCGCGGCCGGCGTGGCGGGTTTTATCAAAGCCTGTCTGGCGATTTTTTACGGAATGATTCCCCCCAGTCTGCATTTTGAGACGCCGAACCCAGCCATAGATTTTGAGCGGTCGCCGTTTTATGTCGTGTCCCAATTGCAGCCGTGGGTTTCCCGTGAATTCCCGCGCAGAGCGGGAGTGAGTTCGTTCGGGATTGGCGGCACCAACGCCCATGCCGTCCTTGAAGAGGCGCCGGAAGATGAAACTCTCGCTCATACTGTGAAGAAAGGAAGCGATCGTCGTCGCCGGTTGCTAATCTTGAGCGCCCGCTCCGAAGAAGCTCTAGATACCGTGACCGCCAATCTGGCCGATTATTTGAAGCGGAAGATGGAGCTCGAAGCAGGCGATGTCGCCTACACACTGCAAGCGGGGCGCCGCCATTTTCCCTACCGCCGTTTTGTCGTGTGCTCCGGTCGCGAAGAGGCGGTAGATTTATTGAAACAAAAACAGGATAAAAAAGAGACCGGCCCAACGCCTCAAGGAAAACCCCCGGTGGTGTTTCTGTTCCCCGGGCTTGGCGGCCAGTACAAAAACATGGGGCGCGAACTCTATGAGACGGAGCCGGATTTTAGAGACCTGATGGATGAATGCGGGCAATTGAGCGCATCCATCCTGGGCATCGATGTTCGCTCCATTCTTTATCCACGAGCCGGCGCTTCCGAAGCGCGGGTAGGGATCGATTCCTTCAATTCCGGCCAGGCAGCGATGTTTGCGTTGGAGTATTCGCTGGCTAAGACGCTCATACTTTGGGGCGTCCGGCCGTCTGCCATGATCGGTTACAGTTTTGGCGAATACGCTGCAGCTTGTATCTCCGGCGTGATGACGCTGGAAGACGCGCTAGGGTTGTTGGCGTCCCGGGGACAACTGATCGAGGAAAACCCTGGCGGCGCCATGACCAGTGTGCCGCTTCCCGGAGAGGACGTTCTTCCGTTGTTGACTGAGCGCCTGTCGCTGGCCATCGATAACGGACCCTCCTGCATCGTGGCGGGGGAGGACGGCGCGGTGGCGGATCTGGAGCGCGAGCTCAAGGGCCGGAAAATCTTTTGCATGAGATTGCCCAATTCCCACGCCCTCCACTCCCATATGATGGAACCTGTGCTGGAGGCGTTCGCCGAAGCCGTCAAAAAGATTGAGTTAAAGAAGCCAGCGATCCCGTATGTGTCGAATGTCACCGGTACCTGGATCGAAGACCTGGATGCCATCGATCCCGGTTATTGGGTTCGCCACTTGAGAGAGACGGTTCGGTTTTGTGATGGTCTGGATGCGATAACCCAACAACCGGACGCCGTGTATATCGAAGTGGGGCCCGGTCGCGATTTGCGCTCGCTAGTGATGCGAAGGCTCGACGACCGGCAGGCGCGGCGGGTGGTCAACCTGTTGCCGCCGGAAGGGCATGACCGGGAAGCAGATGATTATCTGCTTCATCGGCTGGGCTATTTGTGGCAGGAAGGCGTGGTCGTCGATTGGCGGGCCTTCAATCACCATCATCCGGCGCAGCGAGTATCGCTTCCTTCCTATCCGTTTCAAAAGCATTATTATCCTGTGGATACCGCAAACCAGAAGGGGCTTTCGCAGGCGTTACGGTCAACCCGCAGCCCCAATTTAAAAGATTGGTTCTATATTCCCCAATGGCGGCGCCAACCGCTGGCAGTCCGGCCCAATCAGGACCCTGCCGATGATTCCGGTCTTCTTCTGTTCGCCCGGCCCGGCGGGGCTCAGGAAGAACTTGCCGCCGGTTTGAAGGAACTGTCTGGGGAGAAGAGTGAAATCATTGATCCAGGCGAAGGAAACGCGATCGAATGGAGCTTCGCGGCGCGCGAAGGGCAGGATACCAATACCTGTCACATCGTCTATATTGTGCCGGAAGCGGCGGAATCTCACGAGTATGCGCTTCATTTACTGGAAATCGCACGTCGCATTCCGGGATTGACCGCCAGGGGCGATGTCCGTCTGTCCATCATCACCTTCCATGTATTTGACGTGACTGGGGAGGAACCCATTCATCCCGGTAACGCCATGGCGGCAGGACTTGTAAAAGTGATTCCGCAAGAGATTCCCGGCGTCCGTTGCCGCCATATCGATGTGGCCGCGCCTGTGTGTTTCGCTGATGTGATACATGAACTACGGCAACCGGAATTCGGAGTTACGACGGCCCTTCGAGGGCGGCACCGCTGGCAGTTGTATTACGAACCGGTCTTGCTGAACGAACCTTCGGGGGAAGAATCGCCGCTGAAGCGAAACGGCGTGTATCTGGTAACCGGGGGCCTTGGGAACATCGGCTTTGTGATTTGCAAGTATTTGCTGTCGAACTATCACGCCAATCTGGTGATTGTGGGCCGCAGCCACATAGGCGAAGGACCGGTAGGCGCGGCCGGCGAGAAAATCTCGCGGCTCAGGGAATTGGAAACATTGCCCGGGGCGGTTCGATTTTTTACGGCGGATGTGGCCGATTACAGCCGCATGCAAGCGGTTGTCACAGTGGCTGAAGAACGTTTCGGCCCCATTGACGGCGTGTTTCATATGGCAGGGATTGTCGGCGGAGATTCCATCGCCGGTATTCATGATTTGACGGAGGATGTGTGCATGCAGCAATTCCGGGCCAAGCGCGACGGCTCTCTGGTCCTCGAAAAAATCTTCAAGTACAGGCGTCTCGATTTTTGTTGGCTCACGTCATCCATCGCTTCGGTATTGGGCGGGATTCACTTTTTTGCCTACGCGGCTGCCAATGCCTGGATGGATGCGTTTGGCCGTTATATGAACCGTTCGAGCCGGAATCGCTGGTTGGTAGTGAATTGGGACGCGCTGGAACCAGAGCTGGCAGAGAGTGCAGTAGAACGGATCCTGGCCGGCGGATTGACGGAAGTGGTCCTTTCCACCGGAGGGGGACTGGAAGAGCGCATAGATCGCTGGATTCACCTGAGAACTTTGAATGCGCAAGAGCCGAAGCATGCGGCCGCGGCCTTTTCCCCAAAACAGCGGCCTGGAATCATCAGCGAATATAAGGCCCCCAAAAACGAAATCGAACAAGCCATCGTCGAGGTTTGGTCGGAAGTGTTCGGTTACGGCGGGATCGGCGTCAACGATGATTTCTTCGAGTTGGGAGGGGATTCTCTCAAGGCTCTGACCGCTCTTTCGAAAATTCATCGCCGCCTGGGACGGGAGATTCCGGTCAAAGAGATGTTTTCCCGGCCAACGGCGGCAAAACTGGCGGCCTTGATCGACCCGGCGTCGGACGCCGATTACCGGGCGATTCCCACAGCGCCCGACATGGATTATTATCCGCTGTCGTCAGCCCAGAAACGGTTGTATGTGCTTCAGCAAATGGAGCCCGGCAGCGTGGCGTACAACGAGACCCAATGCGT
>JAHELQ010000515.1 GCA_024644125.1 Candidatus Aminicenantota bacterium
CGGCAAGGATTTTGTCCGGTGGTTGTACCGGCATTATGATTGGCAGGCGGAGGTTTTGGAGGTGGCGAATGCTTGATGTGTTGATTTTTGGAGCTCATCCGGATGATTGTGAAATCTTTATGGGGGGGACCATTCTGTATATGAAGTCCCTGTCGTATCATGTCGGCGTGTGTGATTGTTGCTCCGGCGAGGCCGGGACATACGGCTCGTCCGACACCCGCCGGCAGGAATTGGAAAACGCCAGCCGGGTGTTGGGATTGGACGCGCGGGAGACGCTGGATATGCCGGATGGGAATATCCGCAACACCGAAGAAAACCGGTTGAAGGTGATTCGCGTCATCCGTGCATACCGGCCGGAATTGGTGTTTTCCTTTCACGACGAACAGACCCGGCACCCGGATCATGGGAGCGTCGGGGGAATGGTGCGGGAATGTTGTTATCTTTCCGGACTGGAAAAGCTCGAAACCGGTAATGCGGCGTTCCGGCCCTCTTCGTTTATCTCCTTTCCGGAGCTGATCCAATACCGCAGACCCGATTTTGTGGTGGATGTGAGCGAATTCTGGGAACAAAAAATGGAAGCGATCCGCTGTTACCATTCACAGGTGACTATTCCGGGGGAAGATGATAGCCGGACCAAGACGTTTATTCGTTCCAACCGCTTCTGGTCGGTTCTGGAGGCTCGAAGCACCATGGCCGGGGCAATGATCGGGGCGCAGTACGGGGAGCCGTATTTTTCCATAAACCCACCGAGGGTCACAGATCCATTAAAATCATTCAGGAGGGGATTCGGATGAATATTGTCATTTTAAATTACCACCGCATCGGAGGTTCAGGAATCGTCGCCTATGAGATCGGCCGGGCAATGGCTGAGGAGCGCGGCCACAATGTGCATTTTATGGGGCTCGAACCCCCCTTCCGCCTCAAACATCGATTCAGTGGTGGCTTGAAATTTCACCGGGTATGGGTCCAGGAGTATCCGGTCTTTGACTACCAACCCTACGATCTGGCGCTGGCGTCGCAATTGTCCGCCATTATCGACCGCTGCAATATCGATGTCATCCACAGTCATTACGCGTTGCCGCACGCAATTTCGGCACTGCTTGCCCGGGATATCGCCAAAAAGAAGGTTCGATGCGTTACCACTCTCCATGGGACCGATATCACGGTTGTGGGCGCTCATCCCAGCATGATGAATATCACCCGCTACGCCATAGAGTCCAGCGACGCTGTGACCGCGGTTTCTGAAAGTCTGCGAAAAGAGTCGGAACAGAAACTGGGGATTTCCGAAGGCAAGATCCGTACGATCTATAATTTTATCAATCCGCAATTTTTCAACACATCGATCAAACCTCTCAGGGACAGGGAAGTAGATAACAGCGCAGTTTTACTTCATATTTCCAATCTCCGGCCGGTGAAGTCGCCGCTGGATGTGATCAAAATCTTCCATGGAATCTCAAAATCCCTTAGCCGTCCGGCTGAATTATGGATCATCGGCGAAGGTCCGATGCAGGAGGAAATGGTTACTCTCGCCGAGAAGCTCGGCATAGCGGAGCAGGTTCGCTTCCTGGGGGTTATCGGTACGCTCGGGGAGGTGATCGCGTCCGCAGATTTAATGCTTCTACCCAGTCGGCAGGAATCCTTCGGTCTGGTGGCGCTGGAAGCGATGGCCTGCGGTGTGCCGGTGGCCGCCAGCCGGGTAGGCGGTTTACCGGAGGTGATCGACGACGGGCGGACCGGTATTTTGTTCACATTGGGAGACATCGATCAAGCAGTGAAAAAATCGCTGGCATTACTCGATAATCCCAGACTCTATCAAACTGTCAGAACCGCCGCCATTAAGAGTGTGCAAGAGCGGTTCCCGATGGAAAAAATCCTCGATCAATACGAGGCGGTCTACAAGGGGGAATAAATCAAGGCTCTCAAGACATTGATCCCGTACCTGAAGCGGTATTGGTTGGAGTTGGCTCTGGGGTTCTTCTTTATGGTGGTGCAGAACTACAGTATGATGAGAACTCCCGAATTCGTCCGCAATATTCTGGACGAAATCGCCGGGATGAACCGGATGGAGGCGATTCGTTCCAATATACTGATTGCGCTGGGGTACATCGCGATAATGTCCGTATCTCTCTTTTTGATGCGCCGGTTGATTATCGGAGTCTCGCGAAAAATCGAATATCTGGTGCGCCGGGATTTGTATCACCGGCTTCTATCCCTGGATTACTTGTTTTTCCAGCGGCATGAGACCGGCGATCTCGTCTCCCGATTTACCAATGATCTAAATGATGTGCGGGTGCTGCTGGGACCGGGTGTGATGTATATCCCCAACTCCTTGAGCCGGGTATTGTTGTTTTTGCCGGTATTGGTGCAGTTGAGCGGGTTGATGATGGGGATCATGGGCATCATGCTCGGTTTGTTGGTGATCTTGATCATCACGTTGCTCCCGCGGCTACGGCCATTGTACCGACGGATTCAAGAGGCGATGGGCGCCATGAACAACCGGGTGTGGCAGGCGATAACCGGCATCAGCACCATCAAGCAATACTGCATCGAGCCCATCGAGATCCAGCGGTTTTCGGATCTGAACGAAGACTATGTCCGGGTTCAAATGGCGGTTGTGAAGTTGCGGGAGTTTTTCTGGCCGTTTTTTGTTTTCCTTTTCACATTGACTGAATTGGTGATCCTTCTGGTAGGTGGCCATCTGGTGGTGAAGGGGGAGATGACTTTCGGGGAGTTGCTGCAGTTTTCCATTATGATCGCGTACCTGACATTTCCGGTCTTGTCGTTGGGCTGGGTTATGTCGTTGATGCAGCAAGGCATCAGCGCGATGACCCGGATCAACCATGTGCTCAATTACCCTCTTTTGGATCGTGGGAAAGAATTGCCTCTAACGGATACGCAGATCTCTCTTTCGGTACGCGACTTGAGTTACCGTTATCCGGGGTCAGAAAACGACGCGCTCGAAGGAATCGATATGGACATTCATTCGGGTTGCACCATCGGAATTACCGGGATGGTAGGGAGCGGCAAGACCACGCTCCTCAATATCCTGGGCGGTTTATTGAAACCTCCGGCGGGTACTGTGACTGTGAATGGCAAAGATATTCTCGATATTCAACCAGAGACGCTGTTTCAAAATGTGGCGGTTGTATCGCAGGAACCGTTCTTGTTTTCCCGTACTGTGGCCGAAAATATCGCTCTTGGATTGGATGAAATCGATATGACGGCGATCCGGGATGCTTCCCGCAACGCTGGGTTGGAGGGCGAGATCGATTCCTTCCCGGATGGATTCGAGCAATTGGTAGGTGAACGGGGTATCACTCTGTCGGGCGGTCAGAAGCAGCGTGTGGCGATCGCCAGGGCGTTGGTGAAATGCGCGCCGGTCTTGTTGCTGGACGATCCCCTCTCCAATATCGACGCCCGGACCGAGGCGCGGATTCTAAAAAATCTGAAAGAACTGAAGTGTTATACATTGTTGATCCTCGTGTCCCACCGGATCAGTGCGTTGAAGCACGCAGACATCATTTATGTAATGGACGGCGGCAAAATCGTCGAACATGGCACCCACCGGGGATTGCTGAAAAAAGAGGGGTTGTACGCCCGCCTGGCGCACTTGCAACGGATGGAAACCGGGAGTGGGTGACATGGAAAGACCGGTGAAGGAAAATATACGGAAGCTGGATTGGAGTCTTCTGAAACGATTGTTGCCCTATGTGAAGAAATTTTGGTTTTTGGCCGCGTCTTCTCTAGGGTTGATGGTGGTGATCGGAATCTTCAGCGTCCTGCATCCCTATCTTATCAAATACGGGATCGATCAGAATATTTCGAAAGGTGATTTGCCGGGGCTCTGGCACACCGCCATCTTGCTTCTGGGGGTCATGCTGGCATCATTCGCGTTCAGTGTGTTGTTCGAATATACGGTTCAATTCCTGGGGCAGCGCATGTTGTTGGATTTGCGGCTCGATTTGTTCCGTCATGTACTTTCGTTGTCCAGGGAATATTTTGACCGTACCGCGGTGGGGAACACGCTCACCAATATCACCAATGATGTGGAGGCTATCCGGGCCTTCGTTTCGGAAGGGATCGTCACTGTAATCGGCGAGTTGTTG
>JAHELQ010000516.1 GCA_024644125.1 Candidatus Aminicenantota bacterium
TGAATTTGAATGTTCGATGGCTCTCCCCAGTCTAGATTTTCCGCTATTCCTCCTCCTTTCCCGTCGTGGAGGATGTAATTGTAGCAGATGGTGCAATTTTTAATCTCAGCGGAGCTAGAACGAAACTCCAATCCCGCTCCGTAAGCATAGCAACAACTCCTATTTTCACTGACCGTGCAATTGGTCAATACTAGAGACGAACTATCGCAACTAATCCCGGCGCCAAACCGGGCTTCGTTTTGGTAGAAAACGGACGAAGAAATCTCGGCATGATGGTTAAGGTTATAGAATCCACCCCCACAGTAACTGATATTTTCTTTAAATGTGCAATTCTGTATGGTTGACGTACCTCTATTGTAGAGTCCGCCTCCATAAGAATATCCATTGCAAATGTTGCCGGAAAACAAGCAATTGGAAATAGTCGCTACACCGCTACTATGAACTCCGCCTCCGCTTCCATCGCCATCCGTTCCAATCCTATTGTTTTTTATTTCAGAATCTTTTAGGACAATCTCCCCCTTGGAGTTCGCGATTCCTCCTCCGTTCCCGGATCCGGCAAATATATAGCCCCCCGTTCCTGTTGTATTGTTTTCAATGACGCAGTTATCAACCACCAATGTTCCCCCCCCCTGATAAATTCCTCCTCCATCTCCACTTGAAGCACAGTCTCTATATCCGCATGTGTTCCCATCTCCAGTCTCATTCCCTGTGACTTTGCAATCGAAGATATTCACAATTGACTGCCCGCAGTAAATCCCTCCTCCATGTTCGGCTGGGAAACGGTCTCCCATTTTACTCTGATAATAACTCGTGGATTTTCCGTTTTGAATGATTAGGTTTTTCAATGTCACTGTATAATTGCCGGCTATGTGAAACACCCGGTCTCTTCGATTCGCGTCTATGACAACCGAATCGATGGCTTCCCCCTCTATCGACAGGTCGGATCTTATATCCAGATCTCCTGTCTCGATATCATTTTCCTTATCTTTAGCTATGGTGATTTCATACAAACCCGGCGGCACAATAATCGTATCCGGCCCTTCCAGCGCATTCGCCTCCATAATCGCTGCCCTGAGAGAACAAAAGCCATTGGCGTCCAACGCTTCCCCATCGCCTGGAACAGCATCAATCGTATCGGATGTAGTATTTACTGTAAATGTAGCCCCATTTAATTGGATATAGAGCAATGCGCATAAAATTAAAAAAAATATCACTCCAATCTTCATCACGTTCTCCTTCATGGATGTTTTGTAAAAATCAAAGCATGATGAATGCCATCTTGACTACCGTCTCAAAGTCTTGTCTAGTACAGCCTCTTGTACATTAGATTTGATTGATACTTAAAAGAATATAACTCACCGGCTATATTTTATACCTGATGATTTATATTCCTGGGAAACTTGGGGGGATTCAGGGGGGGATTCAGGGGACAGGTGCCTCCGATTTTCTATCGATAGCGGGAAAGTGTCAATTTTTCTGTTGAATCCAATATTTCGTTATGATAAACTACAATATAAGGCCTCCGTTCGGCAGTACTCACTCTATTGCCCGCTGAATGTGCTTAATGCTTATTTTAGATGTAAACGTTAATTGAAGTAACGGCATATGGAAACTCTTGAAAGATTTTAAAGCAAGAATACCAAATTCTTTAGGAGTAAGAATGCCAGGAGCAAACCGATTGAAAGTCAAGGGCGAGATCGCCCACTATCACATTATGTCAAGAACCGTCGGCCAACAATTTTTGTTGGGAGATACCGAAAAAGAGATATTGGTTCAGATTATCCGCTATTTTTCGAGAATGTATTTCATCAAAATGAATGCCTATTGTATCATGAGCAATCACTTCCATCTGGTGATCAGATCGCTACCCAATCGCATGTACAGCGACAAAGAAGTCATAAGCCGCATTCACACATTGTATTTACCGATTCCGGTCTTCAAGCGGTTGCCCGCCAACCACCCGAGCGCTTCCTCGAAAGGGGATTTTTGCTTGAATTTTCCAGAGAAAGAATTTATCTATTATGGAAAATTTCAAAATATCGAAGTTTCATGGGGTTTTTGGTTGAAAATTTCCGTTTTTATAATAAAATTAAAGTATGCGTAGTCGTGCAATATGATTTAATTTCACTATTTTGATGATGGGAAGATTTTTTGATAAACGTAAGAGGAAGAGTGGGGAGAAGAAAGCCGGATTTTTTTCGTTGCTAAAACGCAATCTGGTCTCGCTGCACCGTCTCGTCTGGGGTAGGGGCTGGAAACGGTTCGTTATTGCCGTTGTGATCACGTTGATCGTCGTGACGGCGATTATGTTCTTGACGATGGAGGTGACGTCGCGGCCGGGGTTTTGTAAAACCTGTCATTTTATGAGGCCTTACTATTATTCATGGGCGGAGTCGTCCCACAATTTTGTCACCTGCACCGATTGCCACTTCCCGCCGGGGATCGAGAACAAAATCAAAGGTAAGCTGACGGCGCTGTCGATGCTGGTCAACTATTTCACCGGCGTTTACAAAAAAGGGAAACCCTGGGCGGAAATTTCCGATCTGAGTTGCATGCGGAGCGGTTGCCACGAGACCAGAACTCTGGCCGGGACGGTAAATTTCAAGAAGAATATTCTCTTTGATCACGCGCCCCATCTGGAAAATTTGAGGCGGAACAAGAAGTTGCGCTGCACCAGTTGCCATTCCCAGATCGTTCAAGGCGACCACATCACAGTTACCGAGACCTCTTGTTTTTTATGCCACTTCAAGGGCACGACCGAAGATTCGCCGCTTCACACCTGCAAAAAATGCCATGAGCCGCCGGTAAAGGATCCCGCCGGTATTCGTGAGGTGAGCTATGATCACACCATAGTGATCGGTCGCAATATCTCATGCAGGGATTGCCATGGCCAGATGGTCACCGGCGACGGTTCCGTTCCCAAGATCCGGTGCAACCATTGCCACGCGGAATTGGAGAAGATAAAGCTCTACGACGATACCGAGTTCATGCATCGCAATCATATCACAGACCACAAGATAGAGTGTCTGCTCTGTCACACCGAAATCCAGCACAAATCCATCTCCCGCAGCGAATTGGTGAAACCCGATTGCCAGGCGTGCCATCCGGATTTCCACAGGGCCCAGTTGAACATCTTTTCCGGTACCGGCGGCAAGGGGGTTCCCCTTCAACCCAGCCCGATGTTCGAGTCGGGTCTCAATTGCCAGGCGTGTCACGCGTACCACCGGTTTTATGAAGGATTCAAGGAGAAGGGCAGCACTTTTGTGGCCAGTCCCGAAGCTTGCGAATCCTGTCATGGCGAAGGATACAGCAAGATTTTGCAAAATTGGAAAGCCGATGCCGACCTCAAACTGCGCCAGATCGAGAAGGTTCTCGACCTGGCGTCGAAGACGCTTGCGGCGCGGAAAGGAAGCGCTGGATATGAATCCGCCAGCCGTAAAATGGAGGACGCGCTCTATAATTACAAGTTGGTGAAATCAGGCAATGCCATTCACAATATCGCTTTCTCCGGTAAATTGCTCGAATCTTCGTACAATCTGGCGGGCGAAAGTTTGAAAGAGGTGGGGGTAACACCGCGGTTGCCTTTCTTTCAGCGGGAAAGCGGTCTTGTTCCCGGCGAGTGTTCCAATTGCCATGCCGGCGTAGAACATCTGGAAATCCGCGTCTTCGGTTGGATTTTCCCTCACGGGAAACATCTGGCGAGAAAGGATCTGACCTGTACCAATTGCCATTCCAATGTGGAAAAACACGGGCAATTGGTGGCGAAAAAGCGAGATTGCATGAATTGCCATCATCGTGATATTCCGAAAGTACCGAAGTGCGAGGCCTGTCATAATGAGCAGCATGCTGTGTATTACAGTAAATTGCCCGATTCCACATTGAATCTCCCCAATATGATGGCGGAGGACGTGGGGTGTGTGGATTGCCATCAGGACACGGGCAAGAATATTGTGCGCTCCGGCAAGGAGGGATGTTCCAATTGCCATGAGAAAGAGTACGAAGAGATGTTCGACCAATGGCGGACGTCCGGGCGGGAATGGTTGAATCTAGTGCGGGAAATCGTGCAGAAGCAACGGCTCCGTGGCGGCGACCGGGCATT
>JAHELQ010000517.1 GCA_024644125.1 Candidatus Aminicenantota bacterium
CCCCCGGCCCAAAGCATAGACGATTCCTTTTGATTCGCTTCCCTGGGATTCGGCGTGCAAATCCCTGACTCCGAACGAAAAAGTCTTGCGAATCAATACAAAAAGAGAAACCATCGATATCGCAAAAGCAATAACGGTCCCAATTTTCAAATAAAATACCATCGCCGTATTCCCTCTATCACACGCAACCGTCGGGTTTCGGCAATCCGGCTATTTTGGCAGCGCCTTTGGCTGGACCGGAGGGGAACAATTCATAGATATATTTCAATTTAAAACCGGTTGCTTTGCATATCTTGCGAACCATGGGAGCCACTTCGTTTTCCAGATAAAATTCCCGGATATAGTTGACAACCGCCCAGTGATCGTCGGACATCTCCTCGATGCTCTCCTCCTTTTTTGCCAGGAATGCCGCAATCTCTTTACTCCATTCCTCCGGGTGAGCCAGGAATCCCTCTTCGTTCACTTCCAACTGTCTTCCGTCATACTCTATAAATGGCATGGTTAACTCCTTAATGTTTAGGTCTGTTTTTAGAATTTTGTCAAGACGCCATAACAAAATCACATTTTATAAAAATTGTTGCCTTAATTCAATCAAAATTTGTTTTAAATTTCAAGCGAACGTTTTTTTTGAAAACATGAAAACTCAACCAATACAGGCATTTTTGGCCGGAGTTAAGTATATTTAAAATATATTATACACTCGTGAATTCCCTCTGCGTAAAATCCCGAGGCAACACTCCGGCCGAATCATAGCCTTGAAAGCGTTCTCCCTCGCCCACTTTCCGAGAATCCTGCGCTCCCCTTTGCGGTCGACATCATCCAGAAAAACCACCGAATCCCCCGCCAAATTGCCGGCCAAAACCGGAAGAGCCGGATAGCGGGCGAAGCGCGCCCCTTTCATCCAGGCCTCGGGTCCGTCCACCACCATCATATCGAACAATTCTTCGGGCACCGCCGTCTTCACCTTACCGGAATCATACCATGGCAAAGTGCCGAACTCATCTGTCTCAAAATCTTTCATCGGCGCGTGACAAAAGCGGACAACACCCTCTGGGATTCCCAACTTCCCGAGATAGCCCTCGATGATTCCGATCCAGGCTTCATCATGCTCCACAGAAACCAATCGCCCGCCGCACCGGCCCAACGCGCTCGCCAGATACAACGTCGAGATACCACTCCCCAATTCCAGAACATTCCGCCTGCCATTGATGCAAATTTCGTTCAACATATACACCACAGTCAACGGGCGGGCAGCGGCGTTAGTCCAGGGAATGAAGGGGACATTCAACGAAGGTAACAATTCGATGGCTCTGATATCTTCCAAAAGACGCCTCTTCCTGCATAACAATTTCCCAATCCCGCCGCCGGAAAACGCGACAAGCAGGCTTGCGATAAATTCTCGTCCAAACATATTCCACCTGGCTTTCAAATCCGAATGAAGTATTCTACACCATCGACATATTTTATGCAAAAAACCGCCCGCGATGAGACAATAACGACATTAGCCCCCGAGCGCCTATCCCTCTTCAAAAGAAACTATCGGATAAAACGTTATTTAGATATAAGGGACTCTTCTGTTTTTTTTCTTTTTTTTGATACTGGAATAAAATTTCGAACCAGCGATATTAATGTCGAACCGCCAAGAACACAAGCCACCGCCGAATGAGGTTCCGAACAAATCGAATGCGCTCGATACGCCTTCCCAAAAATCGACATTTTTATTAAAACGCCATTTACCGCCCATGATGAACCTCAATCTCCTTACATTTATAATATACTATAAAATATCTAAAATAAAAAAATCAATACAAAATTTCCCTCTTGTAAAAAAATGAGGAAAGATCTGGGGACAGGCGAAGCAGTATTCGTAGTATTCGTCGTCGAGAAGCGCTCGATGAAGGCTTCGAAGGCAGTTCGAGTCGCGATATTTGGCGAGGGCAGGGGAACGGATAGTGGTAGTAGTAGTGGTGAAGCCATTGGAAGACGGCTTGCGCCGGTCAGAAATGGTTGACTTTGAATATTTTGCCGTGATATAAACAATATTGTGAAATTTGTTTTTTGCCCGTTTAAACATTTGAGGAAACGATTTACCTGTAAAAAAAGGAGGCCGTTCATGAGAACCGCAATATTTTGTATCGCGATCTTCCTAATTGCCGGAGGATTCGCTTCAGGAAACATAACCCCGGAAGGGGAACATGTATTGCCCCGCCCCGAAATCACCGCGGGCAACACCGCATCGTGGTCCGTCCTGGTGTATATGACGGAAGAAATAAATCCTCGACATTTTGTACTGAGGAGTGAATCGCCGGATGTACGGATGGTGGTCGGCGATGGGAAGAGGAGATCTCTGGAGGAGTTTCTCCTCTGGGCGAAAAAGTATTTTCCGGCGCGGCGCACAGCTCTTTTTATAAGTAGCAGGCCGAAGATGAAGATGGTCTCGAAAGGAGATGCTCCCGATACCGCGGCGTTCGATATCCGAACCATCCTTCGGGCTCTGGAATCGTTCGGAGGAGTCGATCTGGTAGGGATGGAATCGTGCTCCGTCAGTCTGGCGGAAGCGTCGTTCGCCCTCAGAAATTATTCGAGGTTACTGGTGGGGGCTGAAGGCGGCGTTATCGAGAGCGACTGGAATTACGATGCCATTCTGCGGCGGTTGGACGAGATGCCCTCGATGACGCCGGATCAATTGGCCTGCGTTGTCGTAGATAGTGTTTGCGGCAATGAAGAGAGGAATCTCTCAGTATTGGACCTCTCGAAAACCGGTCGCCTGGAGGCGAGTCTCCGCTCCTTCTCCGAGGCTGCGATCGGTTTTTGGAAAGATAATCCGGGAGCCGTCAAACAGGCTGCAGAAGATGTCGTCGTCGCCGCAGAAGCCGTAGTAGTGCATGAACGGCACGCAACTGTCCATCCGGGAGCGTCGGGACTTGATATATTTTTCCCCCGCAAACGGGGAAGCGGAGTCTCGGCTTCGGCGATCGAACTAAGCGGACTTCTGAATGTATCCGGTTGGAATGATTTTCTGGAAGCATTCGATGATAGCCTGCGGGATTCCTGGTTGGCTGAACGGCGGGCGGCGGCGCAGGAGTTCGGCGACCCAAACCGGACGGACCTGGTTCATTTTTGCCGGTTGGTTATATTGAGCCAGGAATCCTATTATTCGACAGATTTGCTCGCAAACCAATTCAACGGCAATGGGACGGAACAAGACATGCACCTGGACGAAGGCCACATCGTGACCCGGCTGCCGTTCACCTTCCCTTTCTTCGGGGAGACGATCCCCGCCGAGAGCCCCATCTTCATAAGCGCCAATGGCTACATCGACCTCTCTGAAGCCGGCGATCATTCAGATTACGGCAATTCTACATCCGAATTGGCCGCCAACAAACGGATCGCCCCCTGTTGGACCGACCTGCTGACGAGCGGTTCTGCGCAACAGGAAGAGGATATCTACATCTTCAGCTCTAACGAGGCCATGATCATCCGCTGGGCGGCGGAGATATACGGGATGTCAAGATCGAGTACTCCTCCGACAATGGCCAGAGCTGGAACGCGATTGCCGATACCACTGAAAACGACGGCAGCTTCGATTGGGTTGTCCCCGGCCCCGCTTCGGAATATTGCCTGGTGCGAATCACCGCAACCGACAGGGACGGCGATGTCGGGGATAGAAGCGACCAATCCTTCGCGATCGTGCAGTAGATTTGGTAGCTACAAAGAGCTGCGAGGCCCCGAAAAGGCCTCGCTGTCTTAAAGGTATAACTCCTGTCTATTCGTAGATTTCGTATATTTGATTGTCCAGGACGAATCGAACATTGTTGCCCAGCGCGAGATATTGAGACGCTGTCGGATGTTCACGCAACAAGCGGAAGTACTCTTCACCGGCGAATTGGATCCGTTTCGGCGCCTGGTTTTTCTGGGCTTGAACGGAGGAATCGATCCAGACATTGTTGGTATTGTAGAAGGTCCGTCCCAGGACGTTTTTCATTTGTTGGGTGACATTTTGCAGACGTCCTTCGCGGTCGCGGTAATCGAGCCGGTCCTTCCCCGCCTGGACATGACGATAATTCTCCGCGCGGTTCAATTGTTGGATCTCTT
>JAHELQ010000518.1 GCA_024644125.1 Candidatus Aminicenantota bacterium
CAGATATTCCACATGATGGCCGACCACAGTGGCGGGAAACAATTGCGGATGATCCACATAATAGTCAACCAATTTCAGCAATTCATCTTCATAAATCGCCAGCAATCGCTCCTTGTTTTCCTCATCCCCCCAAATATCCTCAAACACCACATTCGCCGTAAACGGAATACCCCGCTCCTCCAGCTCAATGATACTCCGGGAAACATAAGGGATAGATTCCGCCGAAATCGTCATCTTCACCGTTTCCTCCGGCCAAAGAGACCTAAAAAATGGAAGATTCTCATTCACCGCGTCATAAGAGTTATCCCGATTCAAATCATGAGCGATCTTACACCCATCCAGACTAACCCCGACCCCAACACGATCCTTGTGTTCAGTCAGCCAATCCTTAATTTCTTTAGTGAGTATAGTCCCATTTGTACCAAGCGAAAACAATATTCTCTTTTTCCATGACCCGGATTCAACCCACTCAAAGATCCGCTTCATCTCATTAAAAGCCAGAAACGGCTCTCCGCCGAAAAAACTGATACTAACAGTTTCGATTTCATTGTCATCTGCAAGAATACCACTTAAAACTTTCTTGGCGGCATCTACATCTATCCGATCCTTCTTCCGCTCTCGCTTGTTTTCATAGCAATACCGGCATTTCAGATTGCAATCCTCAGTCAAAGTAATTGTCAGGTTTTGCACTTTTCCTTCTTTGTTTTCGTTTTTATGCTTTTTTATGTCAATTTTTGGCATTTATCTCCTCGTTAGTCTGATCAATCAGAATTTTTTCTGGGGAGGGTGACTGAAGGTGTCGCCCCCCATTTTTTCACACACTTATGTCTTGGAACCCAGATCTCCACACTCACCTTCGCAAGCGTATCGACAATAATATGCACAAGTTATTTCACATTGAGCGCCGCATCCATCATAGGACACGACATCATCCGGGCCGTGCGTTCCTCCAACAACTTTTTGGGATAGTGAAGAATTGAGAATTTCAAGGTTGCGTCTCAATTCTGGTTTCAATTTAAATTTTTTGTATTTCATTGTTATTCCTCCTTCTTATTTTTATTAAATTCTCCAAAATTATTTAAGTTTTTCAGCGTGGAGTTCCCACAATTCCCGGTCGGTATTTTCTTTTAAATAGTAATAGTGAGATTGCCGGATCAGGAATGTCTGGTGAGTGCCGATGGTTGGAACTATGTGCTGGTTTAGTTTCTTCCCATCGAGACTGAGTACCGACAGCTTTTGAAGGCCGTTTGTGACCGGATATAACCTGGCATAGATTTTTTTGTCGGAAACGGTAAAGCACTCGTAGGCTGGGTAGTGATCGGGGAAAATAGGGTTGAATTTTTGCATCGCTCGTTTATAACGGATTAAGCCGGACTGGTTTTTCAGGCGAGAGTGGAAATCTTTCTTGTGTTCTTCAGTAACTGCGATTTTTTTATAATCCGGATTGATTGCGCGTATCTTTTTCCCGTTTTTGTCGTAAATACCAAAATAGAAGCCCTTTTGCGTGTTACCTACGATGACGTATTGACTTGTGGCTTCATACCCGAAAAAATCCTTGAAAATATATTCGTTCACCTTACCGTTCTCTCCGCGGTAAGCACGATCGATTATATATTCTTCCAACTTTCGCGGAGAAGAGAAATCTGAATCGTATAATGTGGCGCTTATAACTGTTTTTTCCGGAGTATTATCAAAGACCTTGCATATGAAGTTATCTTCGATAGGAATGATCGCACCACGGCCATATGGGACTTTTTTTTCGGTCAAATAACGTCCGTTTAAATCATAATAGAGAAGCTTTTGGCTTCCACTCAATACAATTTTATTTTTCCAACTTGAAAGTTTGGTTATATATTTAGATTCTCCTGGGCCTTCTCCCCGTTTGCTGATCGTATAATGTTTTTCATTTACAAGCGAGAAGACATGAACCACTGATTCTACAATATCCTGGATATAGACTTTCTCATTGGCTATTTTCAGTAAAACTGGAGTTTTGTTGAATGGTTCATTGATAGTTAAGATAACCTTGGCGGCTAGAACTAAATTCATCAGGAGGATTGTGCACGCTATTCTACAAACGATCTTCATCGAATCACCTCTATGTATAGCAAATGTAATGCTTTTGATAGTCATTGTCAATAACCATAACTTGAATTGTATCCAGGGGGGTAGGGTCTATTTTAGCGGAAGTAGGTGCAGTTGCCATTTTTCCAGGTCAGGATCCTCTTTCATGTAGCAGTAGTGGGACTTCCAGATTTTAAATCCCTGTTCGGTGTCTGTGGTGGGAACGGAATGGCGGGAGAGGGTGTTTCCTTTGAGGTCCATGACTAAAAGTTCTTGTGTGTTGTTAATGATTGGGTAGAGGCGGACATAGATGTTTTGGTCGTGTGCTACGAAATCTTTGTACGCTGGGTAGTGTTCAGGGAAAACGGCATTGTATTTTTGCCGGGAACGTTTGTAGCGGGCCTGGCCGATTAGGTTAAGGAGTCGGGCATTGTGATCCTTTTTGTGTTCTTCCGTGACTTTTATTTTTTTGTATTCACGTTCGATAGAGTGGACTTTATTTCCGTCCTTATCGTAAATGCCGAAATGGAAACCTTTCTGGGTGTTGCCCACAACGGCGGTCTGATCAGTGACATCATAACCGAAAAAATCTTTAAATATGTAGATATTTGCTTTTCCATTTTGAGCTCTATATTCTTTTGTGTCTACAAACTGTTCCAATTCTCGTGGATTGGAGAAATCCGAATTGAAAATCCTGGCGGTTATCAACGTTTTGCTCCGCCCATTCTGGATCACTTGACATATGAAATTTTCACCAATAGGGATGATTATGATATGAGCGTAAGGAGCTTTGGATTCTTCGATGTAGCGACCGTTACGGTCGAAATACATGACCTTCTCGCCGGCGCTGACCGCAATTTGATTATTGTGAAATGATAAATGTTTGATCCATCTGCATTCTCCCGGCCCCTGTCCTTTGCGGCAAAAAGACCTCAATCGGGAGCCGCTTTTAAGTGAATACTCGTTAATCACGATCCGCTTTGTGTCGAAAACATAAAACTGTTCTTGATCAACACCCAACAAAATGGGCATCCTATACTCGTCTTCCAGAGTAATTATCCTGTCCGTCCCCAAAATAGAGCTCGCCAATACCAACAACCAAACCAATAGTCCTACAGCTTTCACAATTTCACCTCTCAGATCCAGTATTTTACGTATTTCCCAATAGATTTCCCTGAAACTATATCATTATTTGAGCTTTACAGCGTGAAGTTCCCAGGTTTCCCGGTCGAAATTTTCTTTTAGATAGTAATAATGGGAGTTCCAAATGCAAAAGGTGTACAGCGCGCCGAATGTCGGCACCGTATGCCGGCTTAGTTCCTTGCCTTTCACATCCATGACCAATAGCTCCTGCTTTCCGTCAATCATTGGATATAATCTCACATAGATGTGCCCCCGGTGGACGGTAAAGATTTCGTAGGCCGGATAAAAATCGGGGAAGACCGCGTTCATTTCCTGAGAAAATCTTCTGAACATGGCCGGCCCGTATTCAATTTTAAATTGCTCGATGCAAATCTTTTTTTGTTCTTCCGTCACGGGTCGTTTTTCATACTCCCGGTTTATGTCGTAAAGCTTCTTCCCATTCTTGTCGTAAACTCCAAAATAGAATCCTTTCTGCGTGTTGGCCACGATAATGGAGTCATTGATGAGGCTATGCTTGAAATAGTCGTCGAAAAAGTGGACATTTCTCTTCCCATTTTTGCCGCGATAGGGGCGTTGGATTATACGCTGATCCAATTTTATGGGGGAAGAGAAATCGGAATCGAGAATGACGGCGGAGATATTTGTCCTTGCCCGTATCGTTTCATATTCCCGGCAAACATACTTTCCACCCAACGGGATGATTTTTGTGTGCGCGTAAGGGACTTTCACTTCATCCAGGAGGCGGCCCTTCAGATTAAAATAGAGGAGCTTTTCCTCGCCACTCACAATAATTTTTCCCCTCTGGAGCGACATAGAATTAAGCGACCGGCATTCCCCAG
Organism: Candidatus Aminicenantota bacterium; assembly: GCA_024644125.1. GTDB lineage: Bacteria > Acidobacteriota > Aminicenantia > UBA2199 > UBA2199 > JAHELQ01. The sequence continues at coordinate 4,047 of JAHELQ010000518.1, forward strand.
GACCTTCCCCCCGGCTACATATAGTTTGATGTTCCGCTGGATTGTC
>JAHELQ010000519.1 GCA_024644125.1 Candidatus Aminicenantota bacterium
GTAGTACTCGCGCTTCTCCACCGGATGAAGGGATGGGCGCACATGCGGCGATAGGGTCTCGACGCGGCGTGCCAGGCTATGGACAGTAGGGGTGTCGAACAATTGTGCCGGCGGCAACGCCACCCGCAACGCTTGCTGGATACGGGTGGCGGCGAGGGCCGCCTTCAACGAGTGGCCACCCAATTGGAAGAAGTTGTCGTAGACACCGATGGTTTCTTCGGGAATGGCAAGGACTTTCGCCCAGATGGATGCCAGCATGCGTTCGGTTTTTGTTTGGGGAGGCTGGAACTCTCGTTGCTCCGCGCCGGCGTCGAGAGCGGGCAGCGCCTTGCGATCGAGTTTGCCGCTGGGATTGAGAGGGAGCTCTTCCAGAAGAATGATTCGAGCCGGGATCATGTAGGCGGGGAGCCGTTTTTTCAGGTGGTCTTCCAGATCGTCAGGTGATGATCCGGTTATGAAGGCCGCCAGAGTCAATTCGCCCGAGGGGGCGTCGAGGGCCAGCGCCGCCGCATCCCGCACCGCCGGATGTTCCAGCAGGCAGGACTCGATCTCTCCCAATTCCACCCGGAAGCCGCGGATCTTGATTTGTTGGTCCAACCGCCCCAGATATTCGATGTGACCTTCGGGCAACCAACGGGCGCGATCGCCGGTTCTGTAGATCGGTCCGGGGATGTCCCGGTGCGACGGAAGGAAGCGCTCGATGGTAAGTTGCGGTCGATTCATGTAGCCGCGAGCGAGACCTCTTCCAAAGAGGCAGAGCTCCCCCGGAACTCCGATGGGCTGGATATGGCCCGCCGGATCCAGGACCAGCGCGCCACAATTGGCCATGGGAGCGCCGATGGGGATGCGCCCTTGCCTATCCCAGCCATCATCGAGCGAATAGCGGATGGCATAGATGGTTCCTTCGGTGGGGCCGTAGATATTTTCCAACGACGCCAACAATCCCAGTTGCAAGAACCGTCGCGCCAATTCCGGCCGGAGCGCCTCGCCCGCCAGAAACACATGCTGGAGACACGCAAGACGGCATCCGCTATCCCCCGCTTCCAGCCAATCCACAAACACGTTGAACATGGAGGGGACAAAATTGACGTGGGTAACGCCGTGACGGTCGATGAAGCGGGCGATGGCCGCCGGGTCTTTCTCGCCGTTTTCAGGCAGAATCGCCAATCGGCCGCCGCACCAGCACCAACCAAACAATTCCGTCACCGACACATCGAACACAAACGATGTTTTCAAGAGGTAAGCATCGCCTGCTTCGAGCGGGAATCGCCGTTGCAAGTCCCACAGAATGTTGACTGCCGAGCGGTGCTCCACCATTACCCCTTTGGGATGTCCAGTGGAACCGGATGTATAGATCACATAAGCCATACTACCGCCGGCGCCGGGCGTGAAGAGAGCGTCGTCTCCGGCCGGCGGTTCCGATTTGACAGTCACGATCCGCGGTCGGCGCCGCACATCGGCATCGGCGCCTTCCCCCATCATCATGATGGCGGCGTCGCAATCGGCGAGGATGTATTCGACGCGGCGTCGAGGGAAGGAGGGATCGACCGGCAAATAAGCGCAACCGGCGGTAAGGATGGCCAGAGTTCCCATCACCATGCCCGCCGACCGTTCCGTCATGATGGGGACGACAGACCCTTCGACGGCTCCTGCCCTGATGAGCCGCTGCGCCAACCGCAGCACATTGGATCGCACGCATCCATAAGTGAACAGCATTGGTCCATCGCCGTCGTCCACCAGCGCCGTTCGATCCGGCGTTCTTTGCGCCTGGGCGTGGAACACAGCGTGCAGCGACGGAAGCTCGGGCTCGTCCGCAGCCGTGTCGTTGAAGCGATGAAGGATTCGTAGCTTCTCCTCCGGGGAGACGATGCCCACTTCGTCGAGCGACAGATCCTGCCGGGCCGCGACGGCGGCTGCAGTCTGCCGGAAGCAGGCGATGAAGCGCAGGATGGTCTCTTCGTTGAACAATGCGCTGCAATACTCCACCGAGCCTAGCAGCTCTTCGCCCTGCGTCACCAGGATGAAGGTCAGGTCGAATTTCGACGACGTGACCTCGTAGGGGATGGGCGAGATGGTCAAGCCCTCGCCCATGCGTTTTTCGCCGAAATCGTTTCGGTTTTGCGGGGCGTCCTGGAACAGGAAGAATACATCGAACAAAGGATGCCGGCCTGCGGCCCGGTCGAAGCCGGTTTTTTCCACCAATGTCTCGAACGGATAGTCCTGGTTGGCGAACGCGTCGAGGGTTCGCTCCTTGATGTGGCCGATGAAGGCTTCGATGGTCTGCTGGCCCGGCGCCGGAATCCGCAATGCCAGCGTGTTGATGAAGATGCCGATGATCGATTCGAGATCGGCGTGCCCGCGCCCCGCCACCGGCGTGCCCACCACGATGTCCCGGTTGCCGCTCAATTTCGACAACAACAGTGAAAGAATCGCCAACAATGTCATGAACAGGGTGGCTCCGTTCTGGGAGGCCAGGGTTTTTAATGGCCCGGTATCCGCCGCTTCCAATTGGAAATGGAGCCTGCGGCCGTCATAGTGACGGGCGGCGGGGCGGGGGAAATCCAGCGGCAATTCCAGCTCCGGGAGTTCTTGCTCGAATTGCCGGAGCCAGTACTCCTGCTGTTGGAGGATGGCCTCCTGCCGCGGGGGGGAATGTTGCCATTCGCTGTAGTCCTTGTATTGCAGCGGAAGAGGAGGTAGCTCCCCGCCGCTATAAAGGGTCATGAACTCCCGCTCGAAGAGATCGATGGAGACTGCGTCGGTGATGATGTGGTGCATGTCTTCCAGTAAGATAAATCGGCCCTTGCCGAGGGTCGCCAATCCGACGCGGAACAACGGCGGCGAAAACAGGTCGAAGGGCCGGACAAACCGCCGCACCAGCTCATCTACGCCATCTTCCGCTGAGAGGATTTCCAGTTGGAAGGGCGCCTCGTCCGGCGGGTAAATCCGTTGAAATGGTTCGCCGTCCCGGAGCACGATGGCGGTTCGCAAGCTTTCGTGCCGCCGGACCATGGCGGTGAGAGCATCCTGTAACCGCCGGATATCGAGTTCCCCCTCCAACGACTCCACCACCGGTGAATTATAGGCCACGCTCTCCGGCGTCATGCGCTGGAACAAAAACATCCGTTGTTGGGCGGACGACAGCCGGTAGTATTCCTTCTCCTCCGCCGGGGTAACGTCGCTGTAGCCGCCGGATCGAGGCTCCCGCTCCAGAAACGCCGCGAGGCCCGAAATTGTCGGATCCTGGAAAAACACATTGACCGGAATCTGGACCTTCAACTCTTTCTGGACGATGGCCAGGATATTGATGGCTTTGAGGGAATCGCCCCCAAGGTCGAAGATATCGTCGCACACGCCGATGGACTCGATGCCGAAGAACCGTTGCCAGATGGTCGCTAGCCGCTCTTCCAACGGATTTCTGGGGGCGACGAAGGGATTTGCCAATTCCGGTCGCTGCAACGAAGACCCGGCTCCATGATCCGCCGCTACGCCGTCTTCATGGTTGAATTGCGGCGATGTGACGCGCTGGCGAATCAATTCCCCCAGGTCGGTGGGGCAATAGACCAGCCGCTCGATGCCGGGTCGGGAGAGAACTCTCCTGAACGCCTCCACCGTCTCGTCGGCGGGGGCTCCCAGCCAATTCAGCACAATCCAGGGGAACGAACCGTCCTCGATGTTCATTCGTTGGGCGAACGCGTCCAAAAACACGCTGGAGGCGGTGTAGGCCGAGAGTCCGATGCCGGCGATCACCGATGCGATGGAAGAGGTCAGAAGGCAAAAATCCAGATCGCGGCCGCGCAGCAATTTCTCCAATACGAAGAGGCCGTAGACTTTGGGCCGGAAGTGCCACTCGCTCTCGTCGCGTCCCACATCCATCACCAGCCGCGAGGATTGGATATCGGTGACGCCGGCCGCGTGGACCACGCCGTCGAGCCGGCCGCCGAAGCGCCGTTCGATCTGCCGCATCACCATTCGCATCTCCAATTCATCGGCCACATCCGCTACCATCACTTCCACTTCTGCTCCCAACGCCTCCAATTCCAGAATCCGCTGGATCTTGACGCTGACCGGGTCATTATC
>JAHELQ010000068.1:0-6854 GCA_024644125.1 Candidatus Aminicenantota bacterium
TGGTGGCGTTGGTTCGCTCTGAACCTGATAACAAAGGCGTCAATCCCAACATCAACGGCAGCCGGTTTCACGTTGGCACCATCCGGGCCCTGGAGAATTTCGCGGCCTCGGAACAATTACTGGGCGGCCTGCCGGCGGTGATCGACAAGACCGTGTTCAAGCAGGAAGATTCGGATGTTTTACTTAAGAAAGGAGCTTCCGACCTGTTTCGAGCGCGGTTCGGCGAATTGTTCCACGCCGTCAAAAAAAATCTTTCCCATCTGGTTCTTCTGACTGCCGAGTACCGGGTCCTCAATGTCAGCCGGTTTTACAGCGGATTTGTCTCTTTCCGCAAACAAGAACGTAAGACCGTTTTTGTGGAAGAGTTTTCCCGCACTATCCGTCAGAAGTTGGAAGAGTGGCAACAGTCGGCGTTGCCCTATATCTACCTAAAACTCTCCGACCGGTTCAAGCATTTTTTATTCGACGAATTTCAGGATACCAGCGAATTGCAATTCAAGGCTCTCACTCCGTTGATCGATGAAGCGTTGCCGTCGGACGAGGAGAGCGCCCTCTTCATTGTGGGGGACCGGAAGCAGGCGATCTACCGTTGGCGCGGCGGGAATTCCGAGCTCATGGACGAGCGGCGGCTGCGAAGCGAGATTCCGTCGCTTGAGTTGGTGAATCCGCAACCATTCACCCATACGCTGGACAAAAATTGGCGCAGCCGGCGAGTCATCATCGACTTCAACAACAAATTCTGGGATCCTGAGGCCCTGAAGGCTACGCTTCCTTCAGACGCGATGATAAAGTCGGTGGATGAGAACTTCGAGAATTTCTTCCAGGAGATGCCGGAAGGAGATGTCGCTCTCGACGATGGGTATGTGCGCATAAAGTTTCGCATTCTGGAAGGCGAGGATGCTGAAGACGAGGATAGCCTCACGGCGCAGGACGCCCTCCAGCGGGAGATCCTCGACATGGTGTACGCCGCCCGGGGCAAAGGGTATGAAGGCGCCGACATAGCCATCCTGGTGCGCAAAAATTCCGACGGCCGTAAGGTCATCAAATATCTGGCGGAGCACGGCGTTCCGGCCATATCCGACGAATCGTTGTTCCTGGATTCCTCGCCGCTGGTAAACGAGATTGTCTCGTTCTTGCGGTTCCTGGATTTCCCGCCAGACAATTTGAATTTTTATACGTTCATTACAGGCTCTATCTTCGGCGAGGCGGCCGAAGAGCGGTTCGGTGAAGAATGGATCGCGTTCCGGGAGACGATGCTGGTCTGCGTAGGCAAAAAAGAGCTCTTTTACAAAATGTTCCAGCGGTATTGCCCCAATTGCTGGCGCGAATTGGTGGAGCCGTTTTTCAAAGCGGCCGGGTTCCTGGCGGTATATGATCTGTATCAGGATATTCTCCAGGTCTACCGGGTTCTCGATCATTTTGCCGATTCCACCCTCTTTTTCTTGAGTTTCGGAAATTTGCTTCATCAATTGGAGCAAAAAGAGGTGAGCTCCATCTCGCTCTTCATCGATGAATGGGAACGGATGCGGGGAGGCAACGGCGGCAGGCACGCGGTGGATATGCCGGAAGAGAAGCAGAGAATCCGGGTGATGACGCTGCACAAAGCCAAAGGACTTGAATTTCCGGTGGTGATTTTGCCCCTCGGCGAAACCTCTTCGCCCAGCGAGCGACCAATGTTCATCGAGGAGGGCAAACTTTTCCACATTACAAAACACGATGCCGCGCTCAATTCCAGATTGCGGAAGATCTATCTCGACGAGGTGCAAAAGGATGCGCTGGATGTGTTAAATCTTTATTATGTGGGCTTTACCAGGGCCAAAGAGGCGTTATTGGTGCCGGCGGTGTTGAAGAAAATTCCAAAGGTCGCCGCCAACGACGATCCCTTCAAAAAATTGGGCAATTTCGCCCATGTCCTGCTCCGGCATCCATTAATAAATATCGATGTGGAAGATAACGATGGCGTGGATGTCTTGGAATTCGGAGTGTTCGCTTCCAAAAAAGCGGCAAAGGAAGCGCTCGATGATTCCCCGCTTCTAGAGGTAGCTCCCAAAAAAATACTGACCTCTCATTGGCAGCGGGAATTCCTGGTCTTTTCCGGAGCTCCGGAGGAGCTGGTACCGCGCAGCGAGGCCATTGAGCGAGGCGAAATGTTTCACCGGGTGATGGCGCGGATTGGGGACTTTCGCCAGCGGGAGCAGGTGACGCCTGTGGTGGAGGAGATTGTCCGCAGTGTGGGCGCGCCGGTCTATATGGCACGCTGGATCGCGGACTTTATCTGTCACGACGTTATCTTCCCCTTCTTCGACGGGGGGTACCGCGTGTTGAACGAGCAAGAGGTGGTATCGGTGGAAGGGGATGATCCGTTGCTCCGGCGCATCGACCGGATGCTGGTGGGCGATGAGGAAGTGCTGGTAGTGGAATACAAGACCGGTAGCGACAGATTGCCCCAATATCGGAAGCAAGTGTCGGAATACGCGGCGATCGTGGCATCGATATACGAAGGCAAGGTCATACGGGCGTTTCTCGCCTATCCCGATTTACTGGCAGTGGAGGAAGTACAATGATCAAATGGGTGGAGTTGCAGGACGATCTGTTGGACCGGGCGGTGGATGAATTGTTGCAAGCCGGGAAACCTACCGGCGCTTCCGGCAGGGTGTTGGATTTTTCGCGTATATTTCTAGTGTTTCCCTCCCAGAGAATCGACTTTTTTTTGAAGGCAAGGATCAGCGCGCGAGTTGGACGAAATTACCTTCCGCCCAGGATGATGACGATCGACCGCTTCTTCGAATACATCTTCGACCTGCGCTTCCCGTCGTTTGCCCATATCGGAGAACTTGAGGCGACGCTCGTTCTCTATGAATCGGTGCGAAAAGTGTTCGGCGACAGACTGTATTACGGCGGCAAATTGAGCGGGAACTTTCCGGGGTTTTTCCCCTGGGCATTAAATTTGTGGCACGCGGTGGAAGAGGCTCTAGTGGAGGGGGCGGAACTCGACAATCTCGATATCGGCATCTTCAAAGATTTTGTAAAGTACGGCGACTACCATCAAGATTACAAGGATTTTATCGCGGCCTTCCCGGATCTGGTCCATACTTTCGCCGGGAAACTGGAGAAGGACAAAAAAGCCACCCGCGGTTTTGTGTACCGCAAAGTGGCGGAGCTGGCGGCGATGGATGGTTCGTTGCCTGTGGATTTCGATGGGGCGGTTTTTATATTTCTTGGATTCTTTTCTCTGAACAACTCCGAAGAGAGGTTGCTCTCGGCGCTATTTGACAAATCCGATGCCACGATGCTCTTGCGGGCGGATACCGAAGCCCTGTTCGATCCGGCCTCGCCTTTTTATACGCAGCGGACGATTTCCAGGATTTTGGGCGGCAAGCGGCCGCCGCAGGAAGAGGACGATGAGCCGGATGAGCGGGGACAGGCGGCTTCGTGGAAGACCCTGGCAAAAAAAGTTCATCTGTATGCAGACAGCAACGGCGAGACCATGATGGCCCGGGTGTACCGGACTCTGAAAGGGATCGTTGACTCAAAAACGAGTCCTGATGATCTGCTGCGCGTCGGCGTAGTGTTGCCCGATGCCTCGTCGTTGATACCGTTCGTCCAGGGCGTAGTGTCCCGCTTCGACATGGAGGAGGAGACAATCCCGTTCAACATCACGTTGGGATACCCATTTGAACGGACGCCGCTCTACCGCTTGTTGGACTTGATGCTCCGGGTGGGGGAGCGGGACCGGAATGGACGAATCTACGCCATGGATTACCTGGATTTGGTGCGCCATCCGTATGTAAAACTATCTGCCGCCCCAGACCACGAAGCCATGGATCTGCGCCGGGGCATTCATCTGGTGGAGGAGATACTCGGAGAAGAGAACCTACTCTATTTCAAGCCCGATCAATTGGAGACGCTTCTCGCCAGACAATTGGAAAAGGAAGCGGGCGATACCAGCTCGCATGCGGAGGAGGTAGCGGCCGCTCTCCAGCACATCCACCGGATCTTCATCATCCCGGCGGATGTCGATTTCGCACGATTGTGCGCATTCCTGAAAGACGCCCTTGAACTCCTCGATCGTCAACGGTCCGGTTATTTGTTTCTGCAAGAATACATCGCCACCGCCAGATCGGTCATCGACCAGGTGTTGGAATTTTCAGGCTCCTATGGCGACGAGATCTTCGGAGGCGCGGATTACGAAGCGGCGTCGTCATTCCTCAAGTACTATATCTCGAAAAGCAACATCCATTTCCAGGGTTCGCCGTTGCGGGGTATCCAGGTGATGGGGATGTTGGAATTCCGCGGCCTCACCTTTGACGATGTGCTGGTGGTGGACGCGCTGGAAGGGGTTCTGCCGGAGAACCGCAAGTATGATGCACTATTGCCCTTCGATATCCGCAAAGCTCTGGGTATCCGGGTGTATACCGATTGGGAACAATTATTCGCCTATAATTTCTTTTCTCTGACGGGGGGCGCGAAGCAGAGCCACATCTTCTGGCCGGAGCGCAAAGGGACGGACCAGGCCCAACGGAGCCGGTTCATCGAGCGCATCATCTACGAAATCGAGAAGGCGACTGGAAGGTGCGATAATTTTGTGCAAAACCGCATCCATTTCGCTCTGAAAACATCCGATCTAAAAGTCGTAAAAAAAGATGAGGCAGTGCAGCGGCGATTGGAAGTACTAGCTCTGGCGCCGTCAACATTGGAGATATACATCAAATGCCCCTTACGATTTTATTTCGAACGGGTGCTGCGTATCAAGGAGAAGCAGGAAATCACCGCCGACCCGGATGCGGGAGAATTCGGCAATATTGTTCACGAGACGTTACAGAGGATGTACCAGATCCATTTCGCAAACGAGCCGGATCTCGATCGCGAACGGGCCTCCTTTCTATTGGAGGACGAATTGCGTCGCCAATTCACCTCCCGCGGACTGGGGGAACTTTCCGGCGCCGCGCGGATCCGGTTTTGGGTCTTGAAGGAAAAGCTCATCAAATTCCTGGCCTTCGACCTGGGGCGCATCCGGCAAAATAACATCCGCATCACCGGCTTCGAAAAAGAGTTGCAGATCCGCTTCCCGGTGGGGACGAGCGGACTCGAAGCCGTCATCGCAGGCCGTATCGACCGGGTGGAATCGGATGGCAACATGCGGCGCATCGCCGATTACAAAACCGGACGGCCATTCCCGGTCAAGATCAAGTCCGGGCACAAAACATTCGAAGCGAACAATCTCCGGCAATTGCCGACGGAAGGCTATATCGCCGCTCTGAGCGCGATGGCCAGGATCTACTCCAACTTCCAGATTCTCCTTTATATATATATGTACAGTAAACAAGCTGACTGGGATATTACAAGAATGGACGCGGCGTATATGTTTCTGCGATCGTAAAAATCCTTTTACAATGACGTGTTTGTCACAGGGATGAAAAATGAGAGGTTGGACTCTGACGCGAAACGCGAAGTGATGGAGCGGTTCGAAAGTAATTTGACGGAATTGATTCTGGATATTCACCGGCGGGAAGAATTCATCGCAAATCCGTCGGATGTAAAATTTTGCGCTTATTGCCCATTCCGGGTTCCTTGCGGGAATTTGTAAGCCGCCCGGCCGTGGTGTTAGTTGTGAAAATTTAACTATTCATCTGATGGATTTATTTTTTTTACCTCGAGGCGGGACACTGAATATTCCATCAATTTCAGCGGTATCAACCTTCTTAACCGGTATGAAGTAAGGTTGATTAGCTTGACTTTGAAAGTAAAAAAAATTATAATCTTGCGTTATCCCAATCTATAGACAGCACGATGCGTGTCTCAATCGTGACTGTGAAATCGAGGCATCAAGATTGAAGCGTACTTTTGTAAGAAACATCATAATTCAGTATGTGTTGTTGTTTGCCTTTTGGCTCCTTCTTTCCGGTCATTATGACTTCATCCACATCTTCTACGGGGTCATATCGGTAAGCGCTGTTGTTTGGCTCAATTACCGCCTGAAAAAGTATGCCTTTTTCGAAGAGGAGATGTCCCAGGCGGATGCGAAGCTCAAGGGCGATAAACCGGTCACCATTAGGTTTCTCCGGTTGTTTTACTATATTCCCTGGCTGCTCTGGCAGATTGTGATCGCCAGTCTCCAGGTGGCGGCTGTGGTGTTGAATCCCAAAATGCCGATCGAGCCTGCGATCATCAAGTTCAAAAGCAGGCTGCCCAATGTGAGCGCAAAGGTCATTCTGGCCAATTCCATCACCCTGACGCCCGGGACCATCACGCTGCAATTGATGGATGATGAGTTCATCGTGCACGCGTTGATGGATATGTCCGCGACAGGCATTACGGAGGACTCGCTCCCGGCGGAAGTAGCCAAATTGTATGAGAAGAAACCTTCGCAGGTGGCTTACAAGTTTGAAATTATCAAATCCCAGGGGGACATGTAATGGATAAGTTTTTTATTTACATCGCGGTAATTTTGAGCGTCTTCATTTTCATTCCCCTGTACAGGGTAGTGAAAGGTCCCACCATCTATGATCGCATGTTGAGCTCCGGCTCCATCGCCACTACCTCGATGGTGTTGATCCTATTGATCGGTTTTATTTTTGACCGTATCGATATGTTTATCGATATCACCATGGCATATGCGGTTTTGAACTTTATCGGCGTCATCGCGTTTGCCAAATATCTGGGTGCTATCTTCGAGAAGAAGTAGAAAAATGGAAATTAGAATCCTCATATCGTTCTTTTTTATCGGGGCTGGCGCGTTCTTCATGCTGGTTGGAAGCATCGGCTTGATCCGTCTGCCGGATTTCTACTCCAGGGCGCACGCCACCGGAAAAGTGGATACTCTGGCCATCATGCTGGTGATCTTCGGTTTGATG